>JBILHV010000142.1:0-5096 GCA_044350305.1 Burkholderiaceae bacterium | reverse complement strand
GCCATACAACCCAAACCACGTCGCAGCCGTGAAGCCTGGCATCCCGGCCTCGGCTGTTGTGGGAACCCCCTCCAGTGCAGCCACACGCTCACCATGTGCCAGCGCGATCGCACGCAACTTACCCGACTTAATGTAGGGCAAGGCTGCAGACAGCGTCACAAACGCAATCTGCACCTGACCACCCATCAGGTCGGTCAACATAGGCGTGTCGCCCTTGTAGGGCACATGCACAAGCTGAGTCCCCGTTTTAGCCTTAAACAGCTCGCCAGCGAGGTGCTGGGGGGTGCCGTTTCCCGTCGACGCCATCGTTAAGCCATTTTTTTGCGTTTTGGCGTAGTCGATGAGCTCTTTTAGTGTCTTGGCTGGAACGGCAGGGTTCGTCACCAGCACTAAGGGGATGGTCGACACCAAGGTGATCGGTCCAAAATCCTTGATGGGATCGTAGTTAAGTTTTCGATATAGGCTAGCGCTAATCGTGTGCGCTGCCGTGGTCATGTAAAGCGTGTAGCCGTCACCCGGAGCACGCGCCAAGGCTTCGGCCGCAACGGTCGTACCCGCCCCAGGCTTGTTGGTCACCACCACCTGCTGCTTCCAGGCCGCCGTCAGTTTCTCGGCGAGCATCCGAGCAATCACGTCGGTCGCACCACCCGCCGGATAAGGCACAACAATCGTGACCGGCTTCTCGGGGTACGCGGCAAAGGCTGTCGCACCCGAAAGAAAACATACCGTCAACCAACCGAGCAATGCTTTACTGCAAATTGTACGAAAACCCATGTCCATCACCTCAAAGTTTAGTGGTCGAGTTATCTTGCTGTTCGCGCCATGCCAACAGTCGCATCACCCCCTCACGCATTTGCACCAAGGGCTTCCATCCAATCACCTCACCCGCTTTATCGTGCGGGATGTGAAACGCGCCTCCAGAAGTCAAACGGACCTTGCCAGGTGGATCAGGGCGCACTTCCGGTTTGAGATCACTCTTGCAATAGTCAAGAACAAGCTGAACAAGCTCGCCAGTTGTAATCGGTGCAGGACCAGACACATTGACGGCAACGTCGGTCGCAGCACTCTGCAAGGCCGCGACGTTTGCGCGCGCCACATCCGATACGTGCACAAAATGCTTCGTATCTTTGCCATCGCCTGGCAGAACAGGGGCTTGCCCTTTACGCACGAGATCGTAGGTCTCCATGATGTACAGCGAATTCGCCGCACGATAATGCTGGCGCTCTCCATAGACAGTCGAGTAGCGCAACACCACGTAATCTTGTCCAGTACTTTGATGGTAGTGGCGGCACAACTGCTCACCCATGATTTTTGAAGCACCATAGAGGATCGCCGCCGGTGGTGCCCCGACCGAATGAAAGGGAATCTCTTCAGATAAAGCGCCCTTGATGCCTGGACCATACCCGTAGACGGCATTTGAGGACGCAAAGATAATTTTTTTGACGTGATTGACGCGACAGGCTTCGAGCATGTTCTGCGCCCCGCGAATATTGACATCGACAGCCTGCCAAGGCGTTTGAGAAAACCCAAGGGTCATGTAAGCGGCCAAATGGACCACGCCATCCACGCCTTCGGTGGCCGCAAGCAAATCGGGCAAACGCATCAGATCAGCACGCACGATTTTGATGCGTGGTTCATTTTGCAAATGCGCGATCGCATCCATCGATCCAAACGAGAAATTATCTAACAGCAATACTTCTCGCGCACCCTCTTTCAAGAGTAAGTCAGCGGTGTGTGATCCCACTAAACTCGCAGCACCCGCTATGAGTATGCGGGAATCTTTTATGTTGAGCGCTTTACCTTGTTTCACAGTTGTCATGATCTCGAACCCTGTTGATATCTTTTAAGTGGCGGGGGCTAAGTAGGTCGGGGCGACGGACTCGAGCGGAGTCGGCACGACGCCCAGACGCGCATCCATTGGCTGCGCCGCGACGTTGTCGATGGTCAGGGACGCCAAGTTGTCACGTGAAAGCAAAGGCTCGCCCGGCAATAGTTCAAAGGCAAACGCCTGGAGTCGACCCAAGCTCATCGGTAAATTCACCACCATGCGTGGATGGCCACTCCACAGCGCAGCGAGTTTGACGAGCTCGCCTAAGGTGTAGACACGGGGACCAGCCAAGTCGAAGGTTTGGTTGACCGCAAAGGGAGCCGTTGCCACGTTGAGGATCGCGTCGGTCACATCGGAGACATACACAGGCTGCATTTTTGCGTAGGCACCTGCCATGGGCAGGATAGGCAAGTATTTCGCCAAGCCTGCGAACATATTCATAAAACGATCTTGAGGCCCAAACACAACCGAGGGTCTAAAAATCGTATAACTCTCGTGTCTCGCGTCTGTATACGCGCGTTTGATCGCGGCCTCGCCCGCAGCCTTTGACCGCAGATAACCGCTCGGACCCTGCGCATCCGCACCAAGCGCGCTGATATGAATGAACCGCGCAGCCCCTGTGCGACGGCAAGCTTGCGCGATACGTTGGGGCAGTTGCACATGTGCCCGATCAAAGTCTGGACCAAAAGGATCGCCACCACGGCTATGCAAAATACCGACTAAGTTCACCACCAAATCGCACCCAGCCACCAACCGATCCAGCGTCGCATCGTCATGCACATCCGCCTGCATCACCGTCACAGTGGGATGCACCATGAGTTCTCGTCCTCGCTTGTATTGTCGCGTTGGGACATGCACTACATGGCCTTGTGCCACGAGTCGACCCACCAGATGGCGTCCAATAAAACCAGCACCACCAATCACAAGCACACGCATGTCGTATTACCCCTTTAAATCAGCAATGATCAAGACTGCGTCAAGAAACCCGCATACGCCGCTAAATCAACGTTTCCACCACTCAAAATTACCCCAACCCGAGCGCCTTTTTCAACCGGTAATGCACCGTGCATCAGCGCTGCGGCACCCAGACATCCAGTAGGTTCAACAACAATTTTCATCCGCTCTGCAAAGAATTTCATCGTCGCGATCAGTTGGGGGTCCGTCACCGTCAAGATGTCTTTGACGCGCTGCTTGATCACACCGAAGGTCAACTGACCGAGGTATAGCGTCAACGCACCGTCAGCGATCGAACGCGGTGGCTCAATACGCACGACCTCGCCCTTACGCAGCGACTGCTGTCCGTCATTGCCGGCTTCAGGCTCCACACCAAACATCTTGCATTGAGGGCTCAGCACGCTTGCCGCCAAGGCGCTGCCCGCCAGCAGGCCACCGCCGCCCAGACACACCAACAAATAGTCGAGTTCACCCACATCTTCTAGCAACTCCAGGGCGGCCGTGCCTTGACCGGCAATCACATGCAGATGATCGTAGGGGGGGATAATCGCCATGCCTGTTTTTTGCTGAATGTCGCGTGCGACATCCTCACGATCCTGCTTGTAACGGTCATAACTGACGACCGTCGCGCCATATTCTTGCGTCGCAGCCTTTTTGGCGGCAGGCGCATCGTGCGGCATGATGATCGTCGTCGCAACACCCAGCAGCTTTCCCGCCAGCGCAATCGCTTGCGCATGATTACCCGAGGAATAGGTCAAGACTCCGGCACGGCGTTGCTCGGGCGACAAGTTAGCGATCGCGTTATAGCCACCACGAAACTTGAACGCACCCATGCGTTGCAGGTTTTCACATTTAAAAAAAACCTTGGCGCCCGTCAGGCGGTCCGCGGTTGCAGAGGTCAACACTGGGGTGCGGTGCGCGACGCCTTTCAAGGTCTGGGCAGCACGGGCAACATCTTCATAGGTGGGCAGCACTAGGGACATAGCTTTCCTCTGATTTCGGGATAAATGTGTGGGATAGTGTACGATTGTCTAGCCGTCTTTGTGCGACCCGCGCCCCTAACGGATTTTTTGATCGAACCATGGCCATACAGTCTGACTCCCTAAGTTCGCGTGCCGAGGCTTCGCGCCTGGTCGCACCGCAAGCCGTCACCCCCAACGAAGAGTCCATCGAACGGGCGTTGCGTCCTCGCGCCCTCGAGGAATACGTCGGACAGCAGCGGGTCCGCGATCAACTTCAGATCTTTATCGCTGCGGCGCGTAATCGCCAAGAATCGCTCGACCACGTGCTGCTCTTTGGCCCTCCCGGCCTCGGGAAAACCACACTCGCCCACATCATCGCCCACGAAATGGGTGTGAATTTGCGCCAAACGTCGGGGCCCGTCTTAGAAAGACCCGGCGATCTCGCTGCGCTACTCACGAACCTTGAACGTAACGATGTGCTGTTTATCGACGAGATCCACCGGCTGTCGCCCGTAGTAGAAGAAATCCTTTACCCCGCTCTTGAAGACTTCCAGATCGATATTCTGATTGGTGAGGGGCCGGCGGCACGCAGTGTCAAGCTTGACTTACAACCGTTCACGCTTGTGGGGGCGACGACGCGCGCCGGGATGCTGACCAACCCTTTGCGCGACCGTTTTGGCATCGTGTCACGGTTGGAGTTCTACACCCCAGAAGAGTTGACCCGCATCGCTACGCGCAGCGCAGGCTTGTTGCAAGTACCCATCACCCCAGACGGTGCCTCGGAAGTCGCCCGTCGAGCCCGCGGTACGCCCCGCATTGCAAACCGCTTACTACGCCGTGTGCGGGACTACGCACAAGTCAAAGCCGGCGGAACAATCGACGTAAACGTTGCAAACGCCGCCCTCTCGATGCTTGAAGTCGATCCTCAGGGACTCGACCTGATGGACCGCAAGCTGCTTGAAGCGATTATCCATAAGTTCGATGGCGGCCCGGTTGGGGTCGATAGCCTCGCCGCCGCCATAGGCGAAGAACGTGACACGATTGAAGATGTCATTGAACCCTACCTGATCCAGCACGGTTACCTACAACGCACGCCGCGCGGCCGGATGGCGACACAGACAACCTGGCGCCACCTTGGGCTCACACCGCCCAAGCCGTCTTCTGGCGACGGCCCGCTGTTTAGTTGACGTACAGCCAATCAAGGTCAGGCGTGTTCAAACGCCTCAATGCAGGCCAGAATCGACTGCCCGTAAGACTCCAGCTTACGCGCACCCACCCCATTCACGTGGGCTAAGCCCTCTAAATCGTTCGGCCGCGCTAGAGCAATCTCTTTAAGCGTTGCATCGTGAAAA
>JBILHV010000141.1:0-5106 GCA_044350305.1 Burkholderiaceae bacterium | reverse complement strand
CACAGCTCGTTATGTCGCCACCGATGACCTCAAACTCGCAGTGAATGCCGCCTTGACGCTGCAACGCCCCCTGTTAATCAAGGGAGAACCAGGCACTGGCAAGACCATGCTCGCAGAGGAAGTTGCCAGTGCGCTCGGGCGGCCCTTGTTGCAGTGGCACATCAAATCCACGACCAAAGCGCATCAAGGCCTGTATGAATACGATGCCGTGTCGCGTTTGCGCGACTCCCAGCTCGGCGAGGAAAAGGTCAAAGACATTAGTAACTACATCATGCAGGGTGTCCTGTGGCAGGCCTTCGATTCGCCCGAGCCCGTGGTGCTGTTGATCGATGAAATCGACAAAGCGGATATCGAGTTTCCAAACGATTTACTGCGCGAACTCGATCAAATGGAATTCCATGTTTACGAGACGCGTTCCACGATTAAGGCGCGGCATCGGCCCTTGGTCATCATCACGTCCAACAACGAAAAAGATTTGCCCGACGCCTTCTTACGCCGTTGTTTTTTTCATTACATCCGTTTTCCCGATCGCGATACGTTGCGCAGCATTGTGGACGTGCACTTCCCCAACTTGCACGCTGAAGTACTACGCGCAGCACTAGACACTTTTTTTGCTCTGCGCGAAGCGCCCGGACTTAAGAAAAAACCTTCCACCTCCGAATTTCTAGACTGGTTGCGCCTTTTGATCTCAGAAGACGTCACCGCTGCCGAGATCGACGCGCATGCAGCCACGTCGATCCCTATGCTGGCCGGCGCTTTACTCAAAAATGAACAAGACCTTCAACTGCTTGAGCGCCTAGCTGCCGTCACACGCAACAGCACAAGACGCCCTGCAGGATCGTAACCATGGCGGCCTCACAAACGTTTCGTGTCGCGCCCTCACCCTGCACGCTGCGTGGCTACGGCCTGCGGCTTGAGCCGCTCGGACCTCAACACCTTGATGGCTTGAAAGCCGCGGCTCGCGACGGCGAACTCTGGACGCTGCGCGTAACCTCCGTTCCAGAACCCGACCAAACGGCCGCCTACATCGACACCGCTCTGAAAGGCTGGGCAGAGGGCCATCGGCTGGCTTTTGCGGTGATCGATGAGTCCACCAACACAGTGATCGGCTGCACGAGTTATCACGATATCTTGCCCGCGGTGGCGCGCCTTGAAATCGGCTACACCTGGTACGCAAAAAGTCGTCAACGCACTTCTGTCAACACGGCCTGCAAACTGATGTTAATGACGCATGCCTTTGATACGTTGGGCGCGGCGGTCGTTGGTTGGCGCACAGACAACTTTAACTACGCGTCGCGACGCGCCATCGAAAGACTCGGCGCAAAGCTCGACGGGATCTTGCGCCACCATGCCTTGCGGCGTGATGGCACCGTGCGGGACACCGTCATGTACAGCGTCATCGCGGGCGAATGGCCCGAAGTGCGCGATCACCTCACCTACCAACTTAAACGTCATGCTGGTTGATTTTTTTTATCACCTTCGTAGCCAGAAACTTCTGGTTTCAGTCAAAGAATATCTGACGCTGCTCGAAGCGCTGTCGAGTCCCATCATGCCGCCCACGCTCGAGGATTTTTATTTCCTCTCGCGCACGACACTGATCAAGGATGAAACCTTATTCGACCGTTTTGATCGCGCGTTTGCGACGTATTACCGCAGCCTGGAACAAAAACTGCCGCCGGGTAAAAAAATCCCGCTGGACTGGCTCATCAGCAAGCTCGAAAAAAATCTGACCCCAGAACAGAAAGCCAAACTAGAGAAACACGGCTGGGACAAGCTCATGGAGATGTTCAAAGAACGCCTCGAAGAGCAAAAGGCCCGTCACGAAGGTGGTAATAAGTGGATCGGCACTGGCGGCACCTCGCCCTTTGGTAATGGCGGCGTCAATCCGGAGGGCATCCGCGTAGGAGGCTCGGGCGGCGGGCGCTCTGCCATCAAAGTCTGGGACGAGCGCAATTTTCGCGACTACGACGACTCCATTGAACTCGGCACACGCAACTTTAAAGTCGCCCTGCGTCGTCTGCGCCGCTTTGCGCGGGAAGGGTCCGACTTTGAGTTGGATTTAGGCGACACCATCGCCAGCACTGCGCGTAACGCCGGCTACCTAGACATCAAAATGGTGCCGGAACGCCACAACAACGTAAAAGTGTTGATGTTGCTGGATGTCGGCGGAAGTATGGATGACCACATCGCTCGCGTGGAAGAGCTGTTTTCGGCCGCGAGTAGTGAGTTTCGCAACCTAGAGGTGTATTACTTCCATAACTGCCCCTATGAGCACCTTTGGAAATCCAATCGACGCCGTCAAATGGAACGCTTCGAAACCTGGGACGTGTTGCGTAAATTCAACGGCGACTGGCGTTTAATTTTTGTAGGGGACGCCACCATGAGCCCCTATGAGATCCTGCAACCAGGCGGCTCAGTCGAGCACTACAACAAAGAACCCGGTGCGGAATGGTTGCAACGTATGGTGAATGCGTGGCCGAAATCCGTTTGGTTAAATCCTGAACCGCAAGCCTCTTGGCAGTATCGTCAGTCCATCGCACTCATTCGTAATATCGTGCAAGACAAGATGTTCCCCGTCACGGTATCAGGCATCGAACAGGCCATGAGGCTGCTTTCGAAGTGAACCTATTACGAGCCGGGCACTCCAACCGGTTCCGACCTCCTCTTAGGAATATCCGTATGTCGCAGCTCTTTGCCGTCCTAAAAAATATTTTTGTCGGAGTGGCTCTTATTCTATTCAGTTCGCCTGGCTGGGCTGTTACTCCGCCCCCAGGCGTGACGGCCTTGCAATCAGTTGAGGGCGTCACGGAATACCGCCTGGAGGCAAACGGCCTGCGCATCTTGCTGGCGCCGGACGACTCCAAACCGAGCACCACCGTCAACATGACTTATTTGGTTGGATCGCGTCACGAAAACTACGGGGAGACGGGCATGGCCCACCTTCTCGAGCATATGTTGTTCAAAGGCACACCCAATATGCCGAATGCGTTGGGAGAGTTTTCCAAACGCGGCTTGCAAGCAAACGGCACAACCACGGTCGACCGCACCAACTATTACGCGAGTTTTTCATCGAACCCACAAACACTGGCTTGGTATTTATCGTGGCAGGCCGATGTCATGATCAATGCCAGCATCAAGCGCGAAGACCTTGATACAGAAATGACGGTTGTACGTAATGAGATGGAAAACGGCGAAAACAATGCGTTCCGAATTCTGATGCAACGGATGCTGGGCATCTCTTACGAATGGCATAACTACGGGAAGACCACGATTGGTGCACGCTCCGATATAGAAAATGTCGATATCCCCAAGCTGCGTGATTTTTATAAAACCTACTACCAACCTGACAACGCTGTCTTGGTGGTTGCTGGAAAATTCGATCCTGAGGCTGTCTTAAAAGACATCGTTCAATCTTTCGGAAAAATTCCCAAACCCACACGCAAGCTTCCGCCGGAATACACGGTTGAGGCTGCGCAGGATGGTGAGCGACGGGTGACGTTGCGTCGAACGGGCGGCTCGCCTCTTGTCGCGGCGATGTATCACGTTCCATCGGCCGCACACAAAGACTTTGCAGCACTTGACCTGGCCAGTATGATCATTGGCGATACCCCCTCAGGTCGCCTGTACAAGGCACTGGTCGCCAACAAATTAGCCGCAGGCGTGTTTGCGTTCACGATGGATCGCACCGCGCCAGGCAGCGCCATGTTCGGAGCAAGCTTACAAGCTGATATGGATCAGGTGCGCGCGCTCAGCACCCTGACAACCACTGTTGAAAGCATTGCGAAAGAGCCCTTCACCGCCGAAGAACTTGATCGGGTACGCAACCAATGGCTCAAGGGATGGGATCAGGGTTTCAGCGACCCACAAAAAATCAGTGCCGCACTCACCGAAGCGATTGCCCTGGGAGACTGGCGCCTATTTTTTGTCAGCCGCGATCGTATCCGCGCGGCAACCCTAGCGGAAGTACAGCAGGCTGCCGACAGACTGCTGGTTCAAGCAAATCGCACGGAGGGGGTCTACATCCCAACCGATAAACCAAGTCGCGCCCCGCAGCTCAACAAGCCAAATCTGCAGGAGGAATTGAAAGGCTACACAGGCGATGTCGGTCTCAAACAAGCCTCCGCATTCGATCCCGACCCAAATAACATCGACGCCCGCACCCAACGCAAAACCGTCAGTCTTAAAAACGGCAAACTCCAACTCGCCCTCTTGCCGAAAGAGTCGCGCGGTGACCGCGTGCAGGTGGCCATTCAACTGCAGTTTGGCGATGTGGATTCACTCAAGGGGCAGCGTTCAAACACCATTGCAGTCGCAGACCTGCTGCTAAAAGGCACTTCGACACAAACCCGTCAACAAATTACTGACCGTATCGACGCGTTGGGCGGCCAAGTGGGCGTCTCAGGTGCTGGGGGTGGGCTTTTCATACAGTTATCGACGACGGCCAAGCACATCGACGAACTCACGAGCTATGTTCTTGATGTTGTACAACAAGCCAACTTCGCCCAAGAGCAGCTCGACGAATACGTGCGCAAAACGACGACGAGTATAAAAAGCTCCATGACAGAACCCAACGCAATTGCCTCGCGCATGCTCGCTCGTCACGGAAACACTTGGTCAAAGGACGATATTCGTTACACACCAACCTTCGACGAGTCTTTGACGGCACTGGCGGGGCTCACGCGTGAGCAGTTGGCCGCTTACCATCAGAAATTTTTTGGTGTCTCGCAGACCTCAGCCTCAGCGGTCGGCGCCTTCGATGCCGCAAAACTGGAACAAACGCTTACGACCGCACTGAACAAATGGAATGCAGGTGCCGCGTACAAGAGGACGCCTGAGCCTTATCGGGATATCAAGCCTGCGCAAATGCAAGCCGATACGCCCGACAAAGCAAACGCGTTCTATATCGCCGGCAGTATGCTCAAGCTGCAGGATACGGATCCTGACTTTACGGCACTCTCCCTCGCAAACTTTATGTTGGGGGGATCCGAAAACTCTCGACTCTGGATGCGCATCAGAGAAAAAGACGGTCTGTCTTATAACGTGCGCACGCGCCTGAATGTTTCCTCCTTCGAGCCTAACAGCACCTGGTCGGTATACGCCATTTAC
>JBILHV010000008.1:0-15973 GCA_044350305.1 Burkholderiaceae bacterium | reverse complement strand
GACAAAGCGAGACATTCACCTCGTAGCTTCCACCCTCTTTCGCTCTACGAGCCATCGCAAGCATGACCCCTATCGCACCCAAATAGCCAGTCAAGTAGTCACACATCGGCGCAAACACTAATTTCGGTTGACCAGCACCGATTGATTCGCCGTAGGTATGGCAGATACCCGTCACGGCTTGTGCAACCTGCTCCCAGCCTGCGCGGTCTTGAAAAGGTCCTCCACTACCAAAACAGCTCACTGACAAATGAATCAGTCCGGGACAGAGATCAAATAGTTGCTCTCGACCAAAGCCCTTTCTTGTCAATGCGCCTGGACGATAGCCATCAATCACGACATCCGCCGTCTTCACTAAGTCGCGAAAAATAGCCGCTTGCTCTGGTATTTCAAAATCAAGAAAGCAGCTGCGTTTGCCATGACTGGTGTCTCGGACATGTTCTGCCACCTGGGGCAGTTGCGGTGCCGTGACCATCAAGACATCCGCACCATGCTCACCCAACGTCCTACCGGCAATGGGGCCCGCCAAGATACGAGTAAGGTCCAAGACACGCGCACCATCAAGGGGTCGGGTTGCGCTCGACAAAAGCCTGGACGCGCCTTCTCTCACCTTGCGAATCTCGATGACTGGGCGCGAATTCAAGTATTGCCCCTGAGGGTGAGCAAGCCACTCAGCAGGCGTTCGAATCAGCCCACCGCAGGCGCGAGCGTCTGCGATCGCCTGCTCGAGATCCTCGCCCTTCCACCCTGCAACGCTTGACGAGACACCTTCAACGGTGTGCTCACACTGCAACACACCAAGGACTTTTTTGGACAAGCTTGGCAAGTTGAGATGAGGTAACAGCCATTTTCCATCTTGCGTTGGCCAAGGCTGTGTCACCGTCAACATTTGCGCCATCGAGTCGGAAGGCGGCACAGGTGCGTACTGGCCGTCCGGCTTCTGCTTGCGCGTGTAGTCTACGGTACGAAGCGACGCTGCCGCATGACGAACGTCTAATGACAAGCCTTGTCTTCGTCCGTGCCGTAACTCCCACAGATCATTGGCTGCAATACCGACCATTGCTAGCGCAGCAGAGACGGTTTCACCCACTCTAAACGATGTCTTGTAAAAGGGATCTGTACCTGACAACGCGATTGCTTCGCTTGGATTTTCTCGCGCTCTTACGCTGAGAAGCTCCTCGATGGCCGAGCGAAATCCCGTAGGCTTATCGGTCAACTTAAAGCCTGTACCCATTGAAGACACGTAGTAATTCCTTGAGTCGCTAACGCGCAAATAGAGCTATTTTGATATCGAAGTCGTGATGGTCCGAAATTCAACCGAAAAGTCATCGGTTAATGGAAGAACGGCCAGTTGGCTTTCACAATAGACTAAAAACCTGCTCGCCGTTCCATACAAATTGTTCGTCAAAGCGTGCAAGGTATTAAAGTGCTCTGCGACGACCGCATAGTTCGTCTGATAGTCGTGGGCCGCCAGATTTCTCGCAGTCCTAGCTATTTGCCATTCTTCGATCGATGAAATTACTTTAAATTTTTCAAAGATTGCTAATACTTTTATAAAACTGTCGGCCTGTTCGCCTGACAAAATAAGGCTGTGCCGCATCGCAGCGCCTAACGAATCCTGCAGTTTAGAAAAGCGTTCGTTGACAGCTGCAAGTGCCTCAAACAGCTCATTATCTTTTTTCCGAGACTTTAGGATGTGCTCGGACAAGGGCCATGGAGTGTTTTTCGAGGCTGCATCTAGAAAGTACACGCACCGCTGAATCGCCTCTAACAATCCAGACAAATACTTGCGTTCAGCACTTAGGGCAGAGCCACCGGCGACAAATGACGTCGTTTTCGTAATAATTTCTAACTGCTCAGGGCTTAACCGCATCGCATAAGCTTTAATAAAATAACTTAGTTATTTTACCCTTTGGTTTCAGCAATAGAACAAAAATTGCTAATCCGACTTAGGAATACGTTCAGCAACCTTAGCCCATTTTTTTGAATCTGCAGCAATCAACGCTGCGAGTTGCACAGGACTTGACGGCGTGACATCCATACCAGCGGTCGCCATGCGTGACTTGAACGCATCGGTTGCGAGCACCTTTGCCACTTCTGCATTGAGCTTACTGACCACCGCATCTGGGGTTCCTGCTGGCGCTAAGAGGGCGAACCAAGACGCGACGTTGAACTGTCCAAGCCCTGCTTGCGCAAAGGTTGGCACAGCAGGGAGCGCTGCGTTGGGCTGCGCTGAAGGCACGCCCACCCCAGTTACTTTGCCATCACGCACAAATGGCGCTGCGACAGCAATCGAAATAACGGCGGCAGGTGTGCTGCCACCAATCACGTCAATGATGAATTTTCCGCTACCCGACCCACCGTAAGGCACATGCACCCAGTCCAGCCCACCTTCGAGTCGCAACTGCTCGCCTAACATGTGCGCGGTACTACCCACCCCAGGCGATGCATAAGACAGCTTGCCTGGATTCGCTTTGGAGTAAGCGACAAGCTCTTTCATGTTTTTTGCAGGGATGGAAGGATTCACGGCGACGACAAAGGCGACATCTGTAAGCTTGGAGATCGGCGCAAAGTCTTTGCTAGCATTAAACGCAACATTCTTTTGAATGAAGGGCGCGATGGTTAAGGTTCCATCAAAACCCAACAATAGGGTATGGCCATCAGGCTTCGCACGAGCCACCTCGGTCGTACCAATTACGCCAGTCGCACCGGCCTTGTTCTCTACTTGAAACGATTGCCCCAGCCCTTTAGACAAGCCTTCGGCCAAGACCCGCGCAAGCATATCAGCCGAGCCGCCCGGCGCAAACGGTACGATAAGTTTTACAGGGCGCGAAGGATAGGTCTCAGTTTGTGCAACCGCGATCCCGGCGCTTAAGCTGAAAATCAGTGCTTGAAGGGTGATGAGAGCACGTTGACTGAAGCAGATCATCTTTATTCTCTTTTAAGATTGGATCAGCCAAGTATTGCCGCTATTCCCGCAAGGACGTGCTAGGGGTATCCCTATGGCGATCAATCTTAATGGCGCAAGTCGACTAGGTCGTTGAGCTCAAAATATGTTGACTTCGCGCTTTCCGCTAAGATTGTGTCAAACCTATTACTCAACCGCAGCGAACTACTGCCAGGAGGCCTTATGAACATTAGCTTACGCTTATCGACACTGCTCTTTTCATTATTTGCCGCATTCAATGCCACAACGATCCACGCACAATCCTCGGATGCCTACCCAACACGACCCGTCACGATTGTCGTCCCCTTCCCCCCTGGCGGAGGAACCGATGTCGGCGCTCGTCTCGTCGCCCAGAAGCTGTCACTCAAGTGGGGCCAACCAGTCATCGTGGAGAATCGTGGTGGCGCCGCTGGTCGCCTCGGCGCTGATTTAGTCGCCAAGGCAAAACCAGACGGCTATATGTTGTTGGTGGGCAACGTAGGTACGCAATCAGTTAATCCTGCGCTCTACAAAAAGATGCCGTATGACGCAGACAAAGCATTTGCCCCAATCGGCATGATCGCCGAGCTGCCCTTGGTCATGCTCGTCACCCCGTCGCTGCCCTGGAAGAATATAAAAGATGTAGTGGAAGCAGCAAAAAAAGAACCCGGTAAAGTTACCTTTGCAAGTTCTGGCGCCGGTGGAGCGCCCCACCTTGCTGGCGAAATTTTTCAACAAGTCTCTGGCACCAAAATGCTGCACATTGCTTATAAGGGCGGTGGGCCAGCAGCCCTAGACCTCATGGCAGGTCATGTGAATATTTACTTTGGGACGGTACTTGAATCCGTTGGTCACGTGAAATCTGGCAAGCTCAAAGGCTTAGGCGTCACAAGCGCCGCCCGTTCGCCCGCCCTACCAGAACTGCCGACTATCGCAGAAAGTGGCTATGCTGGTTTCGATACGGGCTCCTGGATCGGCATGCTGGCTCCAGCAGGGACCCCGGCCGCTATCATTAACAAAGTATCGGCGGATCTGCGCGAAGTCTTGGCTTTACCAGAAACACAACAGACCCTGATCTCACAAGGCGCTACACCCTGGCCAATGACTCCCGAACAATTCACTGCGCGAATCAATACAGATCGTCAACGCTATGGGCGCATCATCTTGGAAAACAACCTTAGCGCCGACTGAGATGAATCTACTACCCAAGGACGGCGGTGCAACCTACATTCCGGGATTCTTCGACCCAGAGCACTGTGCAGCGCTGTTCGCCTCACTACAAAGCACGATTAACTGGAAAGAAGATCAGTTGCTCATGTTTGGGAAGTTAATCACTACAAAAAGAAAGGTCGCCTGGGTAGGCGATGCGGGTTGCTCTTACACCTACTCGGGCGTAAAGAAATTCCCACAAGCTTGGACCGCAGATCTATTGCATATCAAACATAAACTTGAGTCACTCACACACAGCGCCTTCAATTCATGTCTATTGAATCTGTACCACGACGGCGATGAAGGCATGGGCTGGCATAGCGATGATGAAAAAGAGCTAGATTCGGCAGCGCCAATTGCTTCGGTCAGTCTGGGTGGTGCGCGCAAGTTCGCGTTTAAACACAAGCTCGATAAAAATACCGTTTCTCTTTTTTTGGAAGACGGTAGTGTGCTGCTTATGCAGCCACCCACTCAAGAGTTTTGGCAACACAGCCTGACAAAAACCAAACGGCCTGTCGCCCCGCGCATCAACCTTACTTTTAGAGCTATTCGACAAGACAATGACTAAGCAAACCAACAAGACGATCGCCCTTATTGGCGCTGGCATAGCAGGCCTGAGCTGCGCGGTAAGGCTCAAAGAGTTGGGACACCATGTTGAGCTCTTTGAGAAAGGTCGTAGCCCAGCGGGTCGCATGAGCACCAAACGTGGCGAAGACTGGGCCGCTGATCATGGTGCGCAGTACTTCACAGCAAGAGACCCACTTTTTATTCAACAAGTAGACAAGTGGGTGGCCGATCAGGTCGTGGCACGATGGGAACCAACGCTCAAAGTCTTTGAAGCAAATCAATGGACAGCATCTAACTCAAAAGATGTTCGATATGTCGGTATCCCAGGAATGAATGCCCCGGCGAAGCAGTTAGCAAAAGACTTAACGATTCATGCTGGTCAAACGATTGATGTACTGAAGCATCAAGAGGGTAAATGGTTCTTACACAGCGCAGAATCAGGCGATATCGCCACCGGATTCGATGAGCTGCTCATAGCGATACCGGGGCCGCAAGCGCTCAGCCTCGTACGAGAACTGGATCCCGCTGCCAAAGCAATCGCCGAGCGCTCCGACATGAAGGGCTGCTGGACGCTCATGGCTCGCTTTAAAGACAACGTGAATGTGCCTTTCGATGCGGCCTTTGTAAACCAGGAAATCATTAGCTGGGTTTGCAGGAATCTGTCTAAACCCAAGCGCACTGGCAAAGAATCTTGGACGATCCACGCCAATGCAGAGTGGAGCCAAGAGTTTATTGAGTTGAGCAAGGAAGACGCAACAGAAAAGATATTGGCTTGCGCCAAGAAGCTTGGGCTAGATTGCGCAGAGGCCGAAGTATCTTCTCACCGTTGGCGTTACGCCAGTGGCGCTGCGAGCCCTGCTCCCGCTTTTTATCTCAATCACGAACTGAAACTTGGCCTCTGCGGAGATTGGCTACATGGAGGCCGAGTAGAGGGCGCTTGGCTGAGCGGCCATTTATTGGCGAGCACTGTGGGCTCTTAAACGCTTTGGGCTTCGGCCTGAGCCAATACTCGCAGAAGAGTTTCGTAAATGTTCTCTATGCTGTTCTGATGGCACAGGTCCCTTGCTAGGCTAAACAAAGCACTTGTCGACTCACTTTTGGTTTTGCCAGTACCCAGACAATCAAAAAACTTCTCTTGTAGCAGCTCTTCGCTTAGCCAGTTTCCAGGCTTGCCGCTCGCAACATCCACCCGCACGCGCTCTCGATGCCCAGACTTTAGCTCTACATCGACAATCGCTGCAAACTCGTGATCATCCGCAACCAATGGATCGATCTCGACTTTGATTTTTTTCATCAAATCGGCCGTAACAACTCGTTTGATCTGAGATTCCGCGAAGGTACCGATTTTGACGTTCCCATCGATGAATGCAGCGGCTACGCAGTAACGCATGCTGAACTTGCCCTCTAGTCCATCTTTGGGAATATCGTAGATCAGAGGTTGCATGGCAAAACGTGATGCGCCTACACGAATCGAGCGGATGTCCTCAACCGAAGCGCCCTTCAGCAAATCGCGCAAGGCACGAGCAGCATCGATGGCAGGATGCGTGGCCGCGCAACAGGGGTATGCCTTCAAGCCGATTCCAGCTTCTGTCAGAATCTCTATCGGCTGACCCCAAGGCTTAGCGTAACTGGCTGGAGCAACTCCACCAAACACATTAAAGAAACCAAACTTCCCTTCTATCGCATCTGCGGCACAGGTGAAATCCTGTTCCGCTAAGCGTGTCGCTAAGATCGCAGAACGCGCCGCCAAACCGGCATGGAGGGGTTTGGTCATCGTGCCAAAGTTCTGACGCACACCGCTCGCAAGCGATGCACTGACCCCTAGCGCACCTCGCATCTGTGCATCGGAGAAGTTCTCCAAAAACGCCAAGGCGACCGTAGCACCGATAGCACCGAAGGTTCCGGTGGTGTGCCAACCACGCTCGTAATGCCCGGTATTGAGACGCCGGCCCAATTGGCCGAGCGTTTCAATCCCAACAATATGTGCACGAATCAGCGATTCTCCACTCACCCCAAGAGCAGCGCCACGAACAAGCAACGCCGGCAACAACAGCGCAGTGGCATGGCAGTAGGCGGGATGACTAATGTCATCAAAGTCTGCTGCATGGGCGAGCGTACCGAAATAGAGAGCCGCCGAACCTAGCGCCTCGGTTGAATCGGAGCGTAAGGTCGCTGTCTCAAATTGCTCGAGTAGCTGCGCAAGCGTTTTCTGAGAGAAAAGAGCGCGTCGCAATTTAGGTTCGAGTGGCTGGCTGACACCAAGCACCATACAGGCGAGCGTATCTGTGATGGCATCCGTAGAGCGACGCACTGCCTCAAGAGGAACTTGCTGATTCCGAAAATCACGGCAGAAGGTAATGAGCCCCTCTGTAAAGCTTGAGTCAGGCATCACGCCAGCCGATGTCGTGTCACTTTTCGTCATAGCCTACGGTCCTTTCAAGGGCGTTTTAGGATAGAAATCACACACAACTAGGAAATTGTTTGCGGCACTACTATTATCCACCTATAACTCAGTTGTTGTATTTTTAAAATTGGAACAATGATGATGATACGCATCACCGTAAATACAATGCTTTGTATGTTTGCCTTGCTGAGCTTCATTCAGCATGCTGCGGCGCAAGAATTTCCAAATCGCTCAGTGAAAATCGTCGTCGGTTACCCTCCGGGAGGCGCAGTAGATGCGAATGCGCGCATTCTTGGTCAATTGCTTAATGAACACTGGAAGCACCCCGTTGTCATTGAGAACCGTGGTGGAGCAGGGTCGACCATCGCCACCGGCAGCGTAGCCCGCACTACGCCCGACGGCTATACGCTTTTGATTGCCTCGCCTGCCCACGCCATTAATGCAACGCTGTACAAGAATCTCACATTCGACACCTCAACGGCCTTTGCTTCTGTAGCCAAAATTTCAGTAGCGCCTTTGGTGTTGCTCTTGCACCCCACGGTGCGCGCTGAAAATGTCGAACAACTTATCGCTCTAGCTAAGGCGCAACCTGGAAAGCTCAATTACGGCTCATCCGGTGTGGGCACGAGTGTGCACCTCGCGGGCGCACTCTTCAATATGATGGCGGGAACCTCTATGCAACATATCCCCTACCAAGGAGGCGGCCCAGCACTCACGGCTCTGCTTGCAGGTGATACACAATTGATGTTCGCGGGCATCGAGGGATTAGCGCACGCCAAAGCGGGCAAGCTTCGTGCGCTCGCGATCACGAGCGCGCAACGTATCGAACTATTTGGAGACATACCCACGATCGCGGAATCAGGACTACCGGGTTTTGATGTTGAAAGTTGGTACGGAGTCTATGCGCCAGCCGCTACACCTAAAGACGTCGTTGAAAAAATCAATCAAGCGATCAACCAAACCTTAAAGACAGACGCCGCGATTGCGCGCTTTCGCAAGCTTGGCTTTGAAGTGTCTCAAAGCACACCCGAGCAATTCTCGGCGTTTACGCAAATTGAATTAAAAAAATGGCGAGAAGTGATTCAATCGGCGAAGGCAACCCTCGACTAAACACCTCAGCCATAGATATAGACTCGCGTGTATTACGTAAGGTTGTATATGAACAGTGTCATACAAAAGATGCTCGGCGCAGTCATGATTATGTTTTGCCAACATGCTGCGTCCATGGACATCACAGTGACGGGCACAACGGTCTACATGTCGGGAACAGTTGTCGGGGGCGAATGCGATAAGCTCAAGCAAATCATCAATACAAGCAAGATTGAACTGGTCGTGCTCAGTAACTCTAACGGTGGGAATGCGAATACGGGATACTGCGTTGGCGAAACGATCCGAAAAAACAATATTTCAACGAGTATCGATGGTTTTTGTTTGTCTTCATGCTCTCGCATGTGGCTCGGTGGCGTTAATCGGAAACTCGAGGGTGATGAATCTACCGTAGGTTTACACGGAAACTATCGGGGCGTTCATTTGATCGAAGAGAGCACCGCACGCTTGCGCGCGTGGATACCGCGCTTTGCACCCGACGTTGACGTCGAGCTCATGAACCGTTGGACTACTCTGTTTTACAACAAAGAGATGATGTACTTTTATAACAAGCGCGCCGCGTTATGCAGGAATGGCAGAAACGATTGCTCCAACATCAAAGATAAAAATGTTTTTAATGCGGGCTTAGCGACGAAATGACGCAGCAGATTTGATCCTGCAGACTGTAAGCCCTAAGCCTAGCGGATTAACACCACACTTTGAATCAAGAATAGCGGTATGCTAGGTAAACTTCAGCACAAAGTATGTGAATCTTGCACACCCCAGATATTGTCGCGAGCGCACGCAGATCGTCAATCTTTCTGATCGTCGTATGTCAGATAGCGGCGATGGCCTTATGGTTCTCTGCTTCTGCTGCCGTGCCGAGTCTTTTGGATACCGACCAAATCTCGGTCAGTGCCGCTGCCGCTTTGACCTCTGCGGTTCAACTCGGATTTGTCGCAGGGACTCTGACAAGCGCCTTATTCGGTCTTGCCGACCGCTTTGACTCTCGCACAATTTTCTCGGCTGCCGCCGTGCTTGGCGCCATGCTAAATGGCGCCTTACTGGTCTATGGCCTTGATCACCCGACCGCTCCCATTCTGAGGTTTGCCACCGGAGTCTGCATGGCGGGCATCTATCCAGTGGGCATGAAGCTCGCCGCTGGTTGGGCTGCAGGGAATATGGGCCTATTGATGGGCTCCCTGGTTGGGGCGGTAACGCTTGGCTCTGCGATGCCTCATCTTTTTTATGCCTTTACAAGTATTCACTGGCAAGTTCCTGTGTCGCTCGCTAGCGGCTGCGCGCTAGTTGCTGCAGTCTCCATTCACTTTGTTCGCCTTGGACCCAAGCATGCAAAGTCGACGACGTTTCACTGGTCAGACCTCAAATCCCTTTTGCAAAACAAGCCCATTCTCCTCGCACAAGGAGGCTACCTCGGTCACATGTGGGAGCTCTATGCCATGTGGGCGTGGCTCGGTAGCTTTCTTATCTGGGCGCTCCCCGCCTCTGGCATGCAAGCCGAGCTCGGTCAATCGTCAATATCACTCATCACGTTTCTCGTCATGGCTGCTGGAGCCCTTGGTTGTCTGATCGCAGGACTGCTTGCCGATCGCGTTGGTCGCACTCTTACAACTATTGGTGCGCTTTTGCTGAGCGGCGGCTGTGCACTCGTTATTGGCTTTTCTGTAGAGCTCGGCCCGACAGTAGTCATCGTGATTGCGGCAATATGGGGAATGACAGTTGTCGCCGATTCGGCGCAATTTTCAGCGGCAACTGCCGAACTTGCTGACCCGCGCTTGATTGGAACCGTCTTAACAATGCAGACAAGTCTGGGCTTTCTCCTGACTGCTGGGTCAATCTGGCTCATCGGCCAAGCGGCCGAACTGGTTGGCTGGCGCTACGCCTTCATTGCACTCGCGATCGGCCCGTTGTTTGGCGCTATGAGCATGCTGACGCTGCGACGACAACCCGAGGCTGTGAGAATGGCGGGCGGGCGGCGTTAGAATTTAGTCTCACCACAAGTTAAGATAAGAAGCACATTAGGAGCGAACCTTTGAAGATCTACGTCGCCGGTTATCAGCATGAAACGAACACCTTCGCGCCCACAAAAGCGGACTGGGCCGCCTTCAATCGTGGGGAATCGTTCCCGGCCTTCATAACAGGCCAACCGATGCTAGATAGTTTGCGCGATGTGAATATTCCAATTGCTGGCTTCATGGAAGTAGCGCGTCTCGAAAGATGGCAACTAATGCCTGGCTCTTGGTGCGGCGCGATTCCCTCTGCACATGTCACACGCGATGCCTTTGAGCGTATTAGTGATTCGATCTTGACTGGTATCCGCCAAGGTGGATTTGATGCTGTCTATCTTGATCTACACGGCGCGGCAGTCGCTGAGCACATCGATGATACGGAGGGTGAACTGATTGCACGCATACGAGCGATTGTCGGACCGAATCTTCCCATCGTTGCAAGCTTAGATCTACACGCAAACGTCACGCATCGTATGTTGGCTGAGGCAGATGCATTAGCCTCTTATCGCACCTATCCGCATGTCGATATGGCGAAAACGGGCGAGCTCGCCGCAAAGCTTTTAAAGCGACGCCTGCAGCGCGGTGCAAAAGAGCCGCTCACTTACCGCCGCCTACCCTACTTGATCCCGCTCAATGCACAAAGCACGTGGCTTGAGCCTGCAAAATCCCGGTATGCGGAGCTCGCTGATCTCGACCGCGAATTCGACACCGTCCTGAGTTTTTGTATGGCATTCCCCGCTTCAGACATTGAAGAATGCGCTCCTATGGTTTGGGGGTATGGGGACAGAGCCGAAGCAGCAGTGCAGCAGCTCTTCAAAAACGTAAGTGAACCCACCCAATGGACCTTGGAAATGCTCTCGGCGCGCGATGCCGTCGAACGGGCTTGTTTACTCGGTGAGACGAACGAAAAACCAGTAGTGATTGCTGATACGCAAGATAATCCGGGCGCAGGTGGCGACAGTAATACGACAGGCCTATTGCGGGCCTTGCTTGAAAAAGGTGTGGGCAAACGATTGCCCGGTAAAGTTGCGCTCGGCTTGCTCTTTGATAAGGCTGCTGCAACCATGGCCCACGAAGCGGGCTTAGGTGCCTCCATCACAACAGCGATCGGCACAGCAGTACCGACCTTCACCGGACAACACAGTGACCCACCGGTGCAAGGTAGCTTCAAAGTCAAGGCGCTCTCTGATGGGAAAGTGACCCTGAAGGGTCCGATGATGACAGGCTCGACCATCACGCTGGGACCCTGCGCCTTGCTGGAAATTGAAGGCGTGCTGGTGGCGGTAGCGAGCGGAAAAAAACAATTGTTGGATCGTGAACTCTTTAGGATGCTGGGCGTGCACCCCGAGACGATGAAAGTGTTAGTCGTGAAAAGCTCAAATCATTTTCGAGCAGATTTCACACCGATCGCGTCACATATTTTGGTGGCAAAGGCGGCGGGGCCCATGGCTGCGGATCCTGCTGATCTGCCATGGACGAAGCTTGCCAAAACGACACGGACTAAGCCGTAAAGGGGTTAGAAATCAACCCAAACCGTTTTGTCTACAATACCCTATCACAAGGCCCTTCACACGGCCCTTCCATTCAGGCCGATTGACGACGAACAACCATTTGTTCAGGAGACATCCATGAAGAAGAAAACTTTACCTATTAAACAAATCTGTGCTGCGCTCATCGCGATGACAGGTATTGCGCTAACAAGTTTTCAGGCACACGCGCAAGCGACTGACATGTACCCGAGCAAGGTGATTAAGCTCGTCGTGCCCTTCGCGCCTGGTGGCGTGACCGATACAAGTGGTCGGATCGTCGCCGAGGGATTATCCAAACGACTGGGCCAACAAGTGATCGTTGAAAATAAACCCGGCGCCTCCGGCAATATTGGTGCTCAACAAGTTGCAACTGCAACACCCGATGGCTACACGCTCTTTTTAGCATTGGATGGCACCTTGGTGATTAACCCCCACGCGTACTCAAAGATTGGCTTCGATACGCTGAAGGATTTTGAACCTATCGCCAAGATCGGTAACTCAGTCATTATTTTGGCAGCCAATCCAAACGTAAAGGCAAAGAACTTAAAAGAGTTGGTCGCCTTGGCAAACTCGACTCCCGGTGGTCTTTCCTACGGCACTTCCGGCAATGCCAGTATCGTGCACTTGGCAGGCGAGTTACTCAAGCAACAATCCAACTCGAATTTTGTACACGTCCCCTACAAAGGGGGCGCGCCTGCTGTCGCCGACGCTTTAGCGGGACATATTCCTTTGACGTTTGCGTCGGCTGCGTCGATCAATCAACACTTGAAAGCAGGAACACTGGTGGCCCTCGGCGTACCAAGTGCGACTCGCTCGGCGGCCTATCCCAATATTCCCACCTTTAAAGAGTCGGGCATCGCTGGGATTGAATTGAATTCATGGGTGGGCATCATGGCTCCTGCGAAAACTCCCGCCGCCATCGTTGCTAAACTCAACAAAGAGATCAATGCAGTCTTGCAGGATCCTACGGTCAAAGCGAAGTTGCTTGCCGCCGGGATCGAAGCGGCAAACGTAACGAACGCTCAGTTTGGTGACGAAATCAAACGCGACCTCGCGATGTACAAACCTGTCGTTGATAAGGCCGGCATCAAAGTGAATTAAGCCAATCGGTACTATTTACCAACCTATAGTCAGACTACGTATTGACTGCTTCCGAAAAGATCGCTATTCTTACCATTACCCTATCGATCACAAAATGACCAGAAATGTCTAATACCGCCACTCTATCGAGCAAGTTCCAAATCTCTATTCCAAAGGAGATCAGAGAGACTATGCACTGGTCTGCTGGGCAAGAGTTTGTGTTTCTTCCCAAGGGTGATGGGCTACTCGTGATGCCCGTACCCGAACTCAATCAACTTCGAGGTATCGCGAAAGGCGCAAATGTCGACAGGTACCGAGACCGCAAGGATCGCTTCTGATGGCATCCAAGCAACTGTGGGTTGTAGACACCTCTGCATGGATTGAATGGCTGACAGATAGCCAGCACGGAAAAAAACTGAACCATAGATTTCCTGCAAAGGACTCTTGTATTGTGCCTACGATCGTGCAACTAGAGTTATCGAAGTGGCTGACGAGAGAGCTTGGCGAAGAGCGAGCAGATACTGTGATCGCCTACACACAAAAATGCATTGTGGCACCGCTTGAAACCAGCATTGCCTTGTTAGCGGCAGAATGTCATCGAAAATTTAAACTGGCAACCGCTGACGCGATCGTCTACGCCACGGCACAACATTGTGGCGCCGAATTGCTGACTTTTGATGCCCATTTTGCCAAGCTGCCTGCAGTGACTTACTTAGCAAAGTAACATTTCTTAAAATAAAACAATCATTTGAGGGGAATATCAACTAAATTGTGATGACATCAGTGAAGTAATTCATTGACTATAAGACATTTATCCACATACTATCAAAACGAATGATGAATAAAAAATCGTAGAAGTTCTCTATAAAAACAAACAGTAAAAGGAAGACATCATGCAATCGTCAAACATACGCAGCACCTTTATCATCGTCGCAACAGCTCTTGCCCTCAACACCAGCGCAGTTAGTGCAGACACCATCCGAATCGGTGGCACAGGCAACTATGGCCCCGTTTTGCCGGTTGCAGCTGCGCAGGAATTAAAGCTGTTCGATAAACTTGGTGTCACCGTTATTTTTACAACGTTTGCCTCGGGTGCTGCGAGCATGGAGGGACTAGCGGCCAAAGAAGTCGATCTCATTAATTATTTTCCGCCAGGCCTCGCGCTTGCTAAACGCAGCGGCGTCAAGGCCACGGTGGTAGGGGCCGGAACCCTTACACCCAAGGGCTGGCACATCATGGCCAAAAGCGACTCAAAACTTAATGGTGTGAAGGATCTTTCAAATAAAAAAATTGGTACTACCTCAGCGGGCTCAACAACTGACTTTTTTGCACTGTGGGCAGCAGCTCAAGCGGGAGGCAGTGCAACGCGGATACCGGTTGGTGGCCCAGGTTTGATTCCCAACATGCTTTCTGGCAACGTCGACGCAATCGTGGCCTATCCCCCGCTTAGCTATACCCTTCTGCTATCTAAAGATGGCAAGAGTCTTGTAGACTTTGGGAAAGAGATGCCTATTAATCTGCCAGATGTGTGGGTGGCTTCTGATACCATCATCGAAAAAAATCCTGATGCCGTACGTAAAGCTCTGACAGGCATTTACAGTGCAATCGTCTATATGCAGGCGAACCCAGAATGGTCCATCAACTTCATTGCCAAACAAGCCAAGATGGCTAAGAACATAGCGACTGAAGAATACAACAACACCATCAAAGGGCTTTCGGCTGACGGCACTTTGAAAGAAGAATGGGTAGCCGAGTCGCTCAAACTTGCTGCGCTAGCTGGTATCAAAGATATCCCGCCAGCAGCACAACTATTTACGACGAAATTCGTACCTGTTAAACCTATCACTCCCTAAAAACAATGACCAAAACGGGAGTAGTGTGCACACGTCTGGGCATACTGCTTGGATTGTTCATACTATGGCAACTGATTGTCTCGACTGGCTTCGCGGACGTGCGTACGTTACCCCTACCGAGTTCGGTGCTGGTTCGCGTCGTCGAAATGCTAGGAGACAAGTATGTGCTGTTTAACCTTTGGATAACGGTAGCTCAAGTATTTCTGGCCTTCGTCATTGTGGTGCCAATTGGAATAATTGCAGGCCTCTTTCTAGGCGAAAGCAAATATTGGGGGCGAGTATTCAAGCCCTTTTTTTACTTTATGGCAAGCGTACCAAAATCAGTTTTTCTTCCGCTTTTCATTTTAGCAATCGGAACCGGCTTCTCTCAGAAAGTAGTTTTTGGTATTTTTCAGGCGATTTTTGTGCTGGTCATCTGCGCCATCGCGGCAACAGAGACTGTGCCAAACGAGTACCTAAAGATGGCACGCTCATACGGGGCAACTCGCCGTCAGCTTTATGTCGAGATTTATCTGCCCGCCATGCTTCCTATTCTTCTTGAAGGGCTACGCCTTGGGATGATCTTTAATATTACAGGGGTCTTATTCGCTGAAATGTACGCCTCGAGAGCCGGACTCGGGCATCTAGTCGCTCTTTGGGGAATGCGTTTTGAGATGGTTAACCTTTTTGCTGGTATTACGCTCGCTTCGATTTTAGCCATTTTGATCAATGAGACCCTGCGTCACTATGAAAATAAACTAAGTCGTTGGCGTACATAATTCGTTCATACCAATCATGAAACCAAACACTTCACCGAACGCACTGCCAATAACAAGCTCAGCAAGCCTGACGGTCGAGCACATCACACAAAAATTTCACACGGCATCGGGTGAAATCCATGCCATTGACGATGTATCGTTCAGCATTGCTAGCGGAAAGTTCATCGGAATAGTCGGGCCGAGCGGTTGTGGAAAATCGTCGCTCTTACTGATGATGGCTGGCTTACTCACACCGACCATTGGAAGAGTGCTGATCGGATCGACACCTGTTATCGCCCCGATCCCAGAAGAAATAGGTGTCGTATTTCAGGAGTCAAGTCTCCTTCCCTGGAAGACGGCCCGCGAAAATGTTGAGTTTCCCTTGAAACTGCGTGGCGTCTCTCAGCCCGAGCGTCAAAAAGTTGCGATCGACATGCTGAAACTAGTTGGATTGCAAGGTTTTATTGACCGCTACCCCCATGAACTCTCGGGCGGCATGAAGCAGCGCGTCTCTGTCGCACGGGGATTTTGTCAGGACTCGCGTGTACTTTTGAT
>JBILHV010000007.1:0-15985 GCA_044350305.1 Burkholderiaceae bacterium | reverse complement strand
TAGCCCGTGCACATCAAGCGCACCCAAGTCACTATCGCGGTCAGGATTAAGGTAAGTATGGAAATGATTTCCCGTCACCGTACGGTTCAACACCTCGACTGCACCGATTTCAATCACACGATGTCCCTGAGCAGGATCGAGTCCAGTTGTTTCAGTGTCGAGGATTATCCAGCGCATACGATCAAACCATTAAAGTCAAAAAAACAATCTAACGAGAGGCATCATACCCCTCACATCTTGGCGCGCGCTTCCTCTACCCCACGATTGGCTAATAGATCTGCGCGCTCATTACCAGGATCACCCGCATGCCCCTTCACCCACTTCCAGGTGATCGTATGTTTGGCGACCTCCTCTTCCATGCGCTGCCAAAGATCGGCATTTTTCACCGGTTTTTTATCAGCGGTACGCCAACCGCGCTGTTTCCAACCGTGAATCCATTCAGTCATCCCCTTCATGACGTACTGGGAATCGACATGCAACAACACCTTGCAAGGCCGCTTTAGCGCCCCGAGCGCCTCGATCACCGCCAACATTTCCATTCGGTTATTAGTCGTCAAAGGCTCTCCGCCATGCAGCGTTTTTTCGATGGAACCCATTTTCAGTAGGACGCCCCACCCGCCGGGACCCGGATTACCCTTACAGGCGCCGTCAGTCCAAATCTCAACTGCTTCGTCGTTCTGCATGAACCCTTCTTAGTGACGATCCGGGTGCTCGGTGACCCGATCCGTATTCTGCTGGAGCGCAACGCCCGCTGCTCGGGCTGCTACACGCTTAGACTGCCTGGCCTTCCAGCGAGGAGTGAGTAGTCGCATACCCGGCACGCGTTTAATGGCAGAGACAACGTACACACCACCGCACACCGGCCACCAACGATTCCCCGCTCGCTCTGTAAATGAAAACCGATCAATCCACTTTTTAGTGTGAAATGGCGGAACATAGCAACCAAAGTGACCTAAATCAATATCAAATGAAAGAAGTTTGAACCAATCCTTCAATCTTGGCAGTGATACCTGCGCTGCAGGCGCAACCGGCAAGTAGTTTTTACCGGGCAGGCGATTACGCGCCCCCCACAGGCTCCAGGGATTGAAGCCCGACAACACAATTCGTCCCTCGGGCACAAGCACGCGATCCACCTCGCGAAGCACCTCATGGGGGTGCTCGGTTAACTCCAACCCATGAAATAACACCAATAAATCAATGCTTTGCGTTTCAAATGGCAAAAATTCAGGTTCAGCCTGCACCATCCCCACCCAGTCGCTTGTCGGCGCATCTGAGGGCAAGCTTGCGCCGCAATACGCCTTCATGGGCATCCGATTGGCACGCAACAAGTCCAATTCTGGTGTGCCCAGCTGAATCGCGTTGTAGCCAAACACATCCGAAACAATCGCGTCGATGCGAGCCTGCTCCCACTGCCGAGCATATTGCCCGGAATCGGATTGCAACCACTCGCCGAGACTTACAATGGACGATTGTGCTGTTGACACGTGCTTCCCATAATTGAAGATGCTTGCTGAAAAAATAGTGACTAGCCAACTTGCTCCGGGCATTTACCCGGTCAGGGCCTTTAGTGACAACTATATATGGCTACTGACCAATGGGCAGCTTGCTGCGGTGGTTGATCCAGGTCAATCTGCACCGGTATTAGACACCCTGAAACGTCACAACCTGACTCTTGTGAGTATTTTACTCACGCATCACCATCAAGACCATGTCGGCGGTGTATCAGATTTAGTCTCCCAAACCGGAGCCCACGTGTTCGGGCCCGCAACCGAGGTGTTGCCGCTCTGTGGCAGCCCTATGCAAGAAGGCGACACCGTCGACGATCCGTCGCTTGGATTCACCCTAGGGGTACTGGATGTGCCTGGGCATACCGCCGGACACATTGCCTACTCTGGGGTATTTAACGGAGCCCCCGTCTTATTCTGCGGGGACACGCTCTTCGCAGCAGGCTGCGGACGGCTCTTTGAAGGCACTCCGGCTCAGATGGACCATTCGCTAGGCAAGCTGGCCGCCCTCCCTCCCGAGACCCGCGTCTATTGCGCGCACGAGTACACACTTTCGAATATGCGTTGGGCACGTGCCGTGGAGCCAGGCAATCGAGCGCTCGAGCGCTGGCAAGAACAAGCACAACAAGCGCGCAACCAAGACCAACCCACACTGCCGAGCTCAATCGCTCAAGAACTGGCCTGCAATCCCTTCATGCGTGTTCGGCAACCTACTGTCGCGCAAGCTGCTGCCCAATGGGCGCAATGCACTCTCGCGACCCCCACCGAGGTCTTCGCAGCACTGCGAGAGTGGAAAAATAACTTTCGTTGATGCTGATGCAAACATTTCGTATTCTGATTTATGTATTGTTGGCTTGTTTGACTGGTTGCGCCGGCCTGTCGGACAACAGCGGGCGACTGGTCGCACAAGACACCTCCCGCACCATCGATCTAACCGTCCCCCCACTCGATGCCTGGGAACGCATCCGTCGGGGCTACGCGATCCCCAATCTCAATACGCCGCTCGTGGACAAATGGACAAAATACTACGCGTCCCACCCAGAGGCAATGCAACGCATGGCGTCGCGCGCTGGCAAATACCTCTATTACATCGTCGAAGAAATTAACCGTCGCGGCCTACCGACCGAACTCGCCCTACTCCCTTTTGTTGAGAGTGCGTACAATCCGATCGCCCACTCCCACGCAAAAGCCTCGGGGCTTTGGCAATTCATCCCAAGTACCGGTACGCAATTTAAGCTCAAGCAGGATTGGTGGCATGACCAGCGGCGCGACCCCATCGCGTCCACCAATGCCGCGCTCGACTACCTTTCGTATTTGTTCGAGTTTCAAGGCGACTGGTATCTTGCATTAGCCTCTTACAACTGGGGCGAAGGCTCAGTCAAGCGTGCGGTAACGCGCAACATGGCAGCTGGTAAGCCAACCGACTACCTGTCACTAAATATGCCAGATGAAACGCGTAACTATGTACCAAAGTTACAGGCGATCAAAAATATTGTGGCAGACCCTGAGCGCTATGCCGTACTTCTCCCTGAGGTCAGTAATCAGCCTTATTTTGTTTCTGTGAAAAAGACCGTTAACGTAGACTTCACGATTGCGGCTGAGCTCGCTGAAATGCCGCTCGAGGATTTTCAGGCGCTTAATCCGTCGTTGAATCAACCCCTGATGTCCCCTCAAGAGGATCATGTCGTGATTTTGCCGCGCGACAAGGTCGATATTTTCAAGGCGAATCTGGCGCAATACAAGGGCGAGCTATCTAGCTGGAAAATGTACGACGCCAAGCAAGGCGAGACCTTCGCCTCGATCGCCGCAAAATTTGGTATTCAAGAGTCTCGGCTGCGTGAAGCCAATCGAATCCCCACAAGCGTGAGAAGCGCGGGCGACCAGTCCTTGCTCATTCCGACGCCTGCGGCGCAAGGCCTTCGCATCACACCCCAACTCGCGGCTGCGCAAGCGGTTAGAACCCATACTGTGGCCAAGGGCGAGTCCTTGGCGACCATCGCCAGGCGTTATGGCACCACAGTGGCCACCCTACGCGCACTGAACAATCTAAAATCAGATACTGTACGGATCGGGATGAAGTTACGGATTCCAGGCACAGGCTCACGCAGTTAATCTACACTTCGCTTATCTTTTATTTCACTTCTAGGACCAGTCCATGGGCTTTCTCTCCGGCAAACGCATTCTGATCACAGGCGTTATCTCCAATCGTTCGATCGCCTATGGCATCGCAAAAGCATGTCACGAACAGGGTGCAGAACTTGCCTTTACGTTTGCGGGCGAACGCTTTGAAGAGCGTGTCAAAGAGTTTGCCGCCGAATTCGCTAGCAAGATCGTTCTGCCCTGTGATGTGGCCGAAGACAGTCAAATCGAAGCCACCTTTACAGAGCTTGCTAAACAATGGGATGGCCTCGATGGCCTGGTTCACTCAATTGGTTTTGCACCGCGCGAAGCTATTGCAGGCCAGTTTCTTGACGGCTTATCCCGCGAAGCCTTTCGCATTGCCCATGACATTTCCTCTTATAGTTTTCCGGCGTTGGCTAAAGCTGCGCGTCCAATGATGAAAGGTCGCAATGGTGCTTTGCTCACCTTGACTTACCTCGGCGCTGAAAAGGCCATGACCAACTACAACACCATGGGTCTGGCTAAAGCGTCACTGGAAGCATCGGTCCGTTACCTTGCGGCCAACCTAGGCCCTGAAGGCATTCGCTCAAACGGTATCTCAGCGGGCCCGATCAAGACGCTCGCGGCGAGCGGCATTAAAGACTTTTCCAGCATTTTGAAGTTTGTAGAAGCCAACGCCCCGTTGCGTCGCAATGTCACGATCGAACAAGTTGGCAATGTGGCTGCCTTCTTACTGTCAGACCTCTCAGCAGGCGTGACAGGTGAAATCATTCACGTCGATTCAGGGTTCTCAAATATTGTCGCGGGCTTAAACGAGTAAAGACGTCTCGATGGGCTGGCGAATCTCAGCGCCAGCCAAAGACAACCATCAATGCGCCACCAAGCACACCCGCGCTCAAAATTAAAACCATCGTGTTGATGCGCGTGAGCATGATCAACGACAGGGTCGTAAGCGCTAGGGCCGCCGATAAAAATCCATTGATCGCCCCCTGCGCCACCGCATAGACACCCGAGCACATCAAACCAATCGCGATAGGTTCCATCGCATTCTGTACGGCTCGTCGCCAGGGTCGCTCACCGATGCGGTGCCACAAACGGCCGACCGACAAACACAAAATACTTGAGGGCAATAAAAACGAGAAGAGCACGACGGCCGCGCCCAAGAAGCCTTCAATCTTGTAGCCAAAAATTACTACCATCAACATATTTGGACCGGGCGATAGTTGGCCCATACTGTAAATATGCACAAACTCAAGACGATCGAGTCCGAAACGCATTGCCAACACGTTTTGCATTTCAGGCAGTACGGCCGTGCCACCGCCCACCGCAAGAACCGAGAGCATGCTGAAGGTCAAGGCAAGCTGCAGCAAGACGCTCACTTTTTACTCTCCGGCGTATTCTCAAGCTCTGGTGGCATGGGACGATGCAACCACAGGCCAATGGGCACCATGATGAGCAATACCGTCACCAGGGAGAGTTTAAAAAAACTCATGCACACAAAGGTAGCAAGAATGACAGGAACTGATTTCCATCTTTTGAAATGTGGCCTACCGATACGCAAGGTAACCGACGCGATCAAACCCGTGGCGCCAGCCGACACACCTGCCAACAACACATTCGCCAGGGGATAGTCAGCACCTTGGCTATACGCAACGGCAGCCGCCAAGACGAAGCACACGCCCGGTGAGATCAAGCCAATGACTGCGGCGAACGCGCCGGCTAATCCGCGTATACGATCACCGGATAGCATCGCTAAATTGACGGAGTTCAGCCCTGGCATGGTTTGGCCCATCGCGAGAATGGCCATGAACTCATCATTGGTGAGCCACTTACGTTTCTCGAGTAGCAAGCGGCGCTCGTAGGCCATGATCCCGCCGCCGAAACTGACTAGACCAATCAGTAGGAATTCAAAAAAAATACTGCGGATGGCTGGCGTCTGTTTCATCTGGGCCAAATTGTACAACCGCGCAACCGTATGCCAAGAGGTTTCGCCGGGTCTATACTGAGAGCACCTTTGGACAACTGGCTCGCCATCAGACTATGAACCTACCCGAACTCTCCGCCCTAGAACTGCGTCGCCTGATCGGCACCAAAAAGATCTCGCCGGTCGAACTCATGGATGCTTGTATCGCGCGTATTGGGCAATACAACCCGGCTATCAATGCGATCACCGCCACGGACTTCGATCGTGCGCGTGCGACTGCCAAGGAGGCTGAAGCCGCTGTCATGCGGGGGGATAAGCTTGGCTTGCTGCATGGACTGCCTCTCGGGGTCAAGGACTTACAAGACACCAAGGACTTGTTAACCACTTACGGCAATATTGGTCTGCGTGGGAATATCCCCGCTCAAGACAACAGCCTTGTCGCACGACTGCGCACTGCTGGGGCGATCGTCACCGCTAAAACAAACGTGCCAGATATGGGTGCGGGTGCTAACTCTCGCAATGCAGTATGGGGTGCCACCGGCAACCCATTTAACCCTAGTCTCAATGCAGGCGGCTCTTCGGGTGGCTCGGCTGCTGCGCTAGCTACCGACCTCTTGCCGATCTGCACAGGTTCCGACACAGGCGGCTCGTTGCGCATTCCGGCCGCAATGTGCGGCGTCGTGGGTATGCGCCCATCGCCCGGCACGGTTCCTAATGATGGTCGCGCGCTCGGTTGGTCCGTGATTTCAGTGCTGGGGCCAATGGGCCGCACAGTTGCTGACACCGCGTTTTTAATGGGAGCAAGTATTGGTCGCGACCCGATGGACCCTCTGGCCTATCCTGTAGACGGCTCCACGATTTGGCCGATGCGCCATATTGATTTGTCGAATCTGCGTATCGGCTACACAGAAGATTTTGGCGTTTGTATCGTTGGTGAGGAGTACCGCCGTGTGTTCCGCAAACGCATGCAAGCCATCACACCAATGGTTGAGTGTTGCGAACCTGTTGACTTAAATTTTGCGGAGGCTGATCGCGCCTTCGATATCTTACGTGCCGAGAACTTTGTTGCCGCCTTTGCCGATATCTGGCGTAAAAATCCGGAAAATCTCGGACCAAACATCCGCGCCAACATGGATATCGCTGCTGCGATTACGCTTGCGGATCGTGCTTGGGCGCATCTCGAACAATCACGCATCATGCGTGCCTTTGCAGCCGCAACGGAAAAATACGATTTGATCTTATCGCCGGTTGTACCGGTTACGCCTTTCCCGTGGACAGAACTCTACGCGGCAAAGGTAGACAAGCACGAAATGAAAAACTACTACCACTGGCTCGGCTTGACCTATGTGGTGACGCTGGCCACGAATCCAACCATTGCCTTGCCTTGTGGCAGAGACGAACACGGCATGCCGTTCGGCTTACAGATTTCTGGGCGACTCTATGAGGATGGGAAACTGATGGCTGCAGCACACGCGCTCGAGCAAGCCTTTGCCGCTGACCCAGAACTCTGCCGGGCTAAACCCGACCTGAGTGCCTTGAAAGCGGCGCATCCCGAACTGAAGTCTATCGTGACCCATCCACCCATCTATGACGCAGCACCCTCGAAGGCAGGTGCACCAGGCGTGGTCTAACGGCGACCCAGGACCTCGGAGTTACGCTCGGGGTCTGGCAGCGATGCATATCGCGTGACGCTCGCGCCATTTGAACCAAGATAGACATACATCATTTGCGCATCGTCCCCCGCACGCAAGTATCGATAACCCCAGACCCATTCGTCACTACCGAGGCCATCGCGTGAAATATTGGCCGGCGGCCCGAATTGGCAGTGCACCATCTCACGTGTCCAAACCTCGCCATTGCTCATTACGCTAAAGCTGTCCATACTGAGTACTTGCTGGGGCGCTTGGATCAGACCGCTTTGGGGTACTTGTACCGCATACGCTGACTCACCTTCGGGTTGCTGCGTCCACACCATACGCCGCCCACCGTCCTTGGTCGGGCACGTGACAGCGGGCTTACCATATTGCTTCAACACCTCTGCAATGGGTGTGCCCGCCTTGGCACTAGAAACCTGCGCGCAGCCACTGAGGCTCGCGATCAGGCCTGCCAACACGGCTAACAACCAGAAAGATTTAGAAGCAAAAATATTCATGATGATTATTTCTTCGTCTCAAAATTAAACATGTGCCCGCTCTTTGCTGCTTTGGTGCGCAGGTAACCATCATTGTGTTCATTAGATGGGAAGATATGCGCAACGCGCTCAACCACATCAATACCCTGCTTCGCGAGCGCGGCAACTTTCAAGGGATTATTGGTCAATAGCTTCACTTGGCTGACACCGAGCAAGCTAAGCATCTGCGCAGCAGGTAAGTAATCACGCTCATCCGAATCAAAACCTAACTGTAGATTGGCATCCACCGTGTCAAAGCCGGAGTCTTGCAACTGATAAGCGCGCAGCTTGTTTACCAGGCCGATGCCGCGTCCCTCTTGTGCCAGATAAAGCAAAACACCACTGCCCACTTTCGAGATCTCGCTAATTGCACCGCGGAGTTGATTACCGCAATCACAGCGAAGCGATCCCATCAAGTCACCCGTGAAACACTCGGAGTGCATTCTGATTAAGACTGGTGCGTCTGTATTAAGTTCTCCTACAACAATCGCGAGATGCTCGATGCCACCATCACGTGGCCGAAATGCAATCACTTGCGCGTGCTCGGCGTCCTCAAGGGGCACACGAGCTCGACTCACGATCTTCAGCGAGTGGGCAGCCGTCTTCATATAGCTTTCAATGGCGTCGGCATCAACCGAAAACGCATCGGGTATCGCTTCACAATCAACCAGTACGGCAGCAGGCAAAAGCCGAGAGAGCTTGGCAATCTTCACGCAAGACATCTCTAGTGAGGTCGCTTGGTTGACAATGAGCTCTGAGAGTTTCGGTTGCGGGGCCTTCGCTGCAAGTGGGTTCGCAAGGTATTCGATGATCGATGTGTCTAGGCCGCCGGGTGAACTGACAACACAGGTCGCACGATCCGATTTATCAATGCCCAACACATTCGCCCGTGTGCCCGTCATCACGAGTCGGGGCGCGCTTGCCCCTTGCGCAGCAAATAATTGCAGCAGCTCAATGGACACCGCTTCGGTAGCGAGCATCAATACGCTGCTCGAGCCGGAGAATACGCGCACACCGGCTCCACGTCGCAATTCGGAGATTGCGCGGTCAACTTCTATAAGGGGATCTGGCCTGAACAAGATGAACCTACACGTTGAAGGGTTAAGTCACTGCTTTGTAATTATGCCACTTTGCTGTAAATTTCTAATGGATAACACCTAGATCCCGCAACATTCTTCGGTTTTGTTCATCTTGCCCCTCGACATACCAGTCCCCCCATCGCCACAGCCCACGGGAATCCCGGATGTCCGTGCTTTTGTCCCCGCGGGAACAAAAGACGACATGACGGTTATCGGCCAATTAGGGCAAACCTTGGACGGACGGATCGCGACTGTCACGGGCCATTCCCGCTATGTAAACGGACCGGCAAGCTTGATTCATTTACATCACCTGCGAGCCTGCGTAGACGCAGTTTTGGTGGGCATCGGGACGGCACTTGCAGATGACCCGCAGCTGAACGTTCGCTTAACACAGGGTAAAAATCCGACGCGTATTGTCTTAGACCCGAAGGCTCGTTTGGCCTCGAGCGCAAAGGTTTGGCGCGACGATGGTACCCGACGACTGTGGCTGACTAACAACACCCCCTTGGCGGAAGTCCCCTTGGGAGTCGAACTTGTCGTCCTAAAAACCCTAAATGGGCATATCGACCCGAAAGAGATTTTGCGCGCGCTGCATGCTCGGGGCTTACGCCGTCTGTTGATCGAAGGCGGTGCGGAAACCGTCTCTCGTTTTATGCAAGCAGGCTGTCTAGACCGACTCCATTTGCTGGTTGCGCCCATCATTATGGGTTCTGGTCGTCCGGCATTTAATTTACCCGCGATTCAGACAATGGACGAAGCGGTTCGGCTTCGCACAAAAGTCTATGCACTAGAAGACGAAATCGTCTACGACATTGATCTCTCGGCTCAGCGACTGCCGATTGACTTCAGCAACACCTCCGAAAACCGCTGAGAAGAATCACTCCAGGTTGGTTGCCTACGCGCGACGCGTCGCGCACCATCGGAGAGTTGTGCTCGGAGATCCTTACGCTCAATGATCATCTTTAGCGCCGCGGCTAACGCGTCCACGCTATCCGGCGCAACAAGCAGGCCCGCCTCCAAGGGTACCGTATCGGGAATCGCACCTCCCGTAGTTCCTACAACGGGTAGCCCGTGCGCGAGTGCCTCGGCATACGCCATGCCAAACCCCTCGAAACGAGAGGCCAGCACAAACACATCGGCACAGGCATATAGCTCCGCTAACGCCTCAGCAGTCACGGCACCGAGTACGGCGATGCGATCATGAAAACCAAATCGATTGATGTCTTCATCAAGTTGTCGCGGCGCTTGGGTATTGCGTGACCGATCCCCTGCAATGATCAAACGCCAAGGCAAGTCACTTAATTGATGCAGCGCAGGCAACAACACATCAAAGCCCTTGCGAGGGATAACTGAACCCACACAGAGCAAGGAGACAACGTCACTTTGAGATCCTTTTGCGAAGCTTGCACGATCTGTGCCCGGCACCACGGCATCCACTCGCTCTGAGGGAACCGAAAAATGCTGGATCAAATCTCGCGCTGTGGCAGGGCTCGTCACGATCACGTGTGCGACATGCTGCAGAGCTTGCTGTTCGGTTTGCTTCAGGCTGGCAGCCTGCTCAGCGGTGAGCCCCGACTCAAACGCGAGGGGGTGATGCACCAAGGCGATGACTGGGTGCTCAGCCTTGATCGCCGCAACAATATCTGGCATCACGCCAAAAGCGAGCCCATCTATTACCACCGGCATGCCCATGGGCAGCGCAGAAAGCTTTGCCTGGGCGTCACGCAACGTCTCAGAGGTTGGGAAAGGAAATCCTTCGCCCAACCCAAGCAACTCCACTTGCCAACCTAATACACGCAAACCCTCGATGATATGTCGGTCATAGATATACCCACCGGTAGGCGCGGTGATATCCCCAGGGATTGCAAAAACGATGCGCTTAAACATCGACAGAACCTAAACACTCACGTCCGTCAACCTTACAGCGCAGCTTCGTACCAAGCGCGCGCAACATGAGATTCCGAGATCGTGACGCGGATCGCATGCAGCTCTTTACTTTCGCGGCCTAACTGCCCTGCACGGGCGGCAAGCGCGAGCTGATCAAAAATGTACTTCGTCAGAAATTCTGTCGTTGTGTTCATCCCCTTGAATTCAGCACGCTCGTCCAAGTTCGAATAATTCAACGGCTTAAGCGTTGCCTTCAATACATCCAACGCGCATCCAATATCGACCACGATGCCATTGCTGTCCAGCGTCTTGGAGATAAAAGCGGCATCAACCACGAACGTCGCGCCGTGCAAAGCTTGTGCGGGCCCAAACACGGCTCCGCGAAAGGAATGCGCAATCATGATGTGGTCACGAACTTCAACTGTAAACATAAGTGTTTCCTTAAAGATAACGAATAGGTTGACACAGCACCCCGCTGCGTCCCTCAAAAATTGCAGGCAATTTAGCAGGCAATTCAAAAAAGTTAATGGGGTCGGCTAGTAATGCATCGAGCCTGGCGTCATGAAGCATGCCGAGTGCCGCACCCAAACGGCGTTTATAGGACCAGCGCGGCCGGCGAGAAGCAGAAACATGCCCAACCTGACTCGCTTGCAAGCGCAACTGACGGCTGTGGAATGCGCCACCTAAAGGCGCCTGTACCGCTGAGGCGCCATACCAACTCAGCTCAAGCACAGTAGCCTCCTCACCTGCCAAGCCCAGTGCGGTAGCAAGCCCAGCCTGGGTGGCGCTGCAATGAAACACGAGATCACAATCCGTGGGGGCATCGCCAGGCAGTGCAAAGCGAACACCCAACGCCTGAGCCGTTGCGGCCCGCTCTGGGTTAATGTCCACCAAGGTGACGGACGCCCCAGGCAAATGGCCGCATAAAAACGCAATGAGACAGCCAATCACGCCCCCACCCACCACCACAATCCGATCGCCCGGACCGACCTTCGCATCCCACACAGCATTAAGTGCGGTTTCCATATTGGCGGCCAACACCGCACGCATAGGCGACACCCCCTCGGGGACTAAGGAAACGGCGTCGATTGGAACGTTAAAAAAATCTTGATGGGGCGTGAGGCTGAACACCCACCGGTCCAGCAATTCTGGGGGGCCCGCCTGAACTTGACCAACGGTTGCGTAACCATATTTAACGGGGAACGGAAATGCGCCTCCCATAAACGGTGCACGCATTCGTTCAAACTCCGCCGGCGGAACCTCGCCGCGAAAGACAAGAGATTCCGTTCCGCGACTGAGTGCACTGAACACAGAACGTACCCGCACTTGGTCAACAGTGTTGGGCAGTAAAGGCTCCGTGCGCAGGGCTACGGCCTCGGGAGCCACGTACCAAAGGGCCGTTGCGTCTTGCACGGCGGAGAGAGCATTTTGCGGGGAGGCCACTAGACGTTCCTGGGGTTTTATCGATGAGCAGCGAGTCTGTGCCCTATACTTCGCGGGCAAGAATCGACAGTATAAGTGAGCGTTAGACGTTCGTTTGGAAATTTTGTGAATACCCCCTCTACCTTAGCAATCAATTTGCGCCGAATTCTGTTTGCGGCCTTGGCGACAACCACCTTTGTCCTTTTAATCTGGCTCATGCATCGTGCGCTCGGTCCGGCGGTTCCGCTGACGGCACACATCGGGATCCTGATCCTGTTTGCCGTGACACTGCCCTGGATGGTGATTGGTTTTTGGAACGCCAGCATCGGCTTTATTATTTGCCGCTTCGTACGCGAACCCCTAGCCTTAGTGATCCCCGATGCACTGAGCGTCAACAATTCTGAGCCCATATCGATATCAACAGCCTTGCTGTTATGCATTCGAAACGAAACGCCAGACCGACTCGAGCGCAATATCGAAGTCATGCTCGCTGGCTTACGAGGGGAGCCTATTGCCCCGTATATCCATCTGTATGTCTTAAGCGATACGGATGACCAGCAGATTGGCGCACAGGAACAGGCGTGTTTCGACGCAATGCAAGTACGGTGGCAACACCATATCGCCATCACCTACCGTCGACGCACTCACAACAAAGGCTATAAGGCTGGCAACATTGCAGACTTTTGTGAGCGGTGGGGACACCAACACGACATCGCCATCACGCTTGATGCAGATAGCTTCATGACAGGTAAAGCGATCATGCGCATGATTCGCATCATGCAGGCCACACCCAAGCTTGGTATTTTGCAGGGCTTAGTTGTGGGGCTTCCCTCAACAAGCGGTTTTACGCGACTCTTTCAATACGGCATGCGGCTAGGCATGCGCCCTTACACGATGGGATCAGCCTGGTGGCAATCCGATTGCGGCCCCTACTGGGGACACAATGCCGCCTTGCGTTTAGCGCCTTTTATTGCGCACTGCGAGCTTCCCTCGCTGCCCGGTCCCAACGGAACAACCCGTCATATCTTGAGCCATGATCAGATCGAAGCGGTGCTCATGCGCAAAGCGGGTTTCGATGTGCGCGTGATCCCGCAAGAAGATGAAAGCTGGGAAGAAAATCCGCCAACGCTCATTGAATACATTCGCCGCGACCTGCGCTGGTGCGAAGGGAACTTGCAATATGTTCACTTACTGAGACTGCCGGGTCTGCTCTTTATGAGCCGCTACCAGCTATGCGTTGCGATTTTTATGTTTTTAGGTTCACCGGCCTGGGTCGTATTACTGACTCTCGGTATTGCAAGCGCATCCCTCAGCGCTGATGCAAGCCAACTCATGGATGGCTCATTCGGCGTAGCGCTCATGATCGCCACACTCACCATGTGGTACTTGCCTAAAATCGCAGGAGCTGCCGATGTGATCTCGCGCCCCGAAGAACGCAAACGTTTCGGAGGCGGCTTGCGCTTTGCGACCGGATTTACTTTAGAAATGATTTTCTCAGTATTAATGACCCCGATCACCTGGCTGAATCATGCGATGTTTATGACAGGGCTCTTGTTTGGCAAAAAAGCGGGCTGGAGTGCTCAGGCGCGTGACGATCATTCGATCCCCTTAAGTACTGCGATGAAGCAATTTTGGCCGCACACCCTTCTTGGACTTGCTGGCATCATTGGGCTTGGGCTGTCGCACCCCGATCTTTTGCCCTACTCCTTTTTCGCCTTAGGTGGCTTGGTCTTGTCTATTCCGATTGCAGTGTTGACGTCATTACCGGGTTTCGGTGCTGCACTGATCCAGCACAAACTGCTGAGCCTACCCGAAGAGATCGCACCACCCGAAGCACTCAAGTCTCTTCACCTGCGAGCACTCACATGACGCTCGCCGCCCTATACCGACGCGTATTGCGGCAGCTAGGGCCGGACCAGCGCACGGGCTGGGGTCTCGCTTTTACCAATGTATGCCTTGCGATCGCATTGTTTGCTGAACCTATTTTGTTTGGACGGGTGATCGACACCTTGTCTAAAAGCGCAGCCGAGTCCACCGCACAGCTTTGGGATCGCGTGGTACCCCTTCTGTTGGCGTGGGCTGGATTTGGTCTGTTCACGATTACCGCTGGCGCGTTAATCGCTCTGCTATCAGATAGGCTTGCACACCGCCGCAGGCACGCGGTACTCGCTGACTACTTTGAGCACGTTTTGCATCTTCCTCTTTCGCAGCATTCGCGCACACATACCGGTCGTGCGATGAAAGTCATGCTTCAAGGAACAGATACGTTATGGTGGTTATGGCTCAGTTTTTTTCGAGACAACTTGGCCGCACTGGTTTCACTGATTGTTCTGATACCGGTTGCGCTCTACGTCAATTGGCATCTCGCCTGGGTATTAATCGTACTTTGTGTGATCTTCGCCCTCCTCACGCATTTCATCCTGAATCGCACGCAAACGCTACAACAGCAGGTTGAATCGCATCACTCCGATTTAGCCGAGCGCGCATCAGACACCTTGGGTAATGTGGCATTGGTACAAAGCTTTGCCCGCGTGCAACATGAAGTCGACAGCCTCAAGGGAATCAGCCAACGCGTACTGAGCGCCCAACTACCGGTCCTGTCTTGGTGGGCAGTCATGACGATGCTTACTCGCTCCGCAACCACCCTGACGATTCTATGCATTGTGGTGCTTGGCGCCTGGCTATTCACCTTGAACCTCATTAGTGTGGGTGAGATCGTCACCTTTATCGCCTTTGCTGGCTTGATCATTGGCAAGCTTGAGCAAGTCGTATCGTTTATCAATAAGCTCGCGATGGATGCGCCAAAGCTACGCGATTTTTTTGAAGTCCTGGACACAAATCCGTTGATACGAGATTCCGCAAACGCGATTGATCCCGGTCGCCTCACTGGCAAGATCGCTTTTGAGAACGTCTCGTTTTCGTATGATGGCAAGCGCATTGCAATCGACAAGCTTAGCTTCATCATTCAGCCCGGCCAGACGATCGCCTTGGTAGGCGCTTCTGGTGCGGGAAAAACAACAGCATTAAGTCTGTTGTATCGGGCCTTCGATCCACAAACAGGTGTGATTACCGTGGATGGTCAGGACATTCGCCACTACCAACTCGCTGCGCTGCGTCGAAACATCGGCGTTGTGTTTCAAGAGCCATTACTCTTTAACCGCTCGATCGCAGAGAACCTTCGGATCGGAAGCCCACAAGCGACCGACGCGCAGTTGCTTGAGGCCTGCGCGCGGGCGCAAGCGCTTGATTTCATTGAACGTCAGCCTCAGGGCATCGAAGCCAATATAGGCGAACGCGGACGCGCACTGTCAGGCGGTGAACGCCAACGCTTATCGATTGCACGCGTCATACTCAAAGACCCTCCCATCCTTATATTGGATGAGGCAACAAGCGCCTTGGACGGAACAACAGAATTCAAGCTGATGGAAGCGCTTGAAGAAGTTACCCGAAACCGTACGACGCTTGTCATTGCGCATCGCCTCAGCACCATCCGCCATGCTGACATGATTCTGGTGATGGAAGGTGGCCGTGTCATTGAAACGGGTTCGTTTGATACGCTTTACGCGCAGCATGGCCGTTTTACTGAAATCGTTAACGCACAGTTCAACGAAAACAAATTAAAGAGTCCTGTATGAGCGAATTTTCCTCGCAGTGGTTAGCCCTGCGTGAACCCGCAGATCATCGATCACGCAATCAAGCCTTACGCGAACAACTTAATCAAGTATTGAAAGACTCTCGTGCAGCAAACACGCAACCGCTTCGCGTGATCGACCTGGGTTCTGGCACTGGATCCAATCTGCGCGGACTCGCACCCCATCTAGACGGTGATCAGCACTGGACGTTGATCGACTACGACCCGAAGCTCATTGAGGCCGCT
>JBILHV010000006.1:0-16206 GCA_044350305.1 Burkholderiaceae bacterium | reverse complement strand
TTGCTGAAAGTGGGTTTCCTGGCTACGAAGCGACACTTTGGTACGGCTTGATTGGTCCTAAAGGAATGCCCAATGATATCGTCCAGAAATTAAATCTTGTTGTGAATGACATCCTTAAAAAGCCAGCCGCACGAGAGAAAATCCAGGCGGATGGAGCGGAGCCTGCGGGGGGCTCGAGCGCTGAGTTTCTCGAAATTATCGGGCGCGAGACTCAGATTTGGGGCAAAGTGGTACGCGATATCGGGATTCAGCCGCAATAGCCTTGCACTCTGAACTATAATTTCCCCATGAATGCATTCTTGCACGTGCGTAAACGTATTCTAAGCAGCATCGCCTTACTGGTGATGCTGTTTAATTTATGTGCGCCGGCTCTCAGTCATGTTGTATTGAGTGCGTCGTCCGGACAAGATTTCTTAGTAGAAATTTGTACCACGACTGGCACTAAATTCATCAAGCTCGATACCAATGATTCAGAATCGTCTGGTCATTCGAGTGTTAGGGCCCAGTCTGATTGCGCGGTCTGTGCCTGGAGTTTTCACTTAGTCGGTACGCCGCCTGTTCACCTGTTGGGTGTGCAAGCGTCTTCATCGCCGCACTTCTTCCCTCACACAACATCCTCGGCGCCCGATATTCAGGCTCGCTGGATTCCTAGCGCTCCGCGCGCCCCGCCCGTTTCTCTCTAAGCCGTCATAGGTTCGCCGTTGAGGCGGCCTGAACTCGCACATATTCCTTTTGGATTGTGCTCGATGACTTTGTTTGGAGAGAACAATGCGTTTAAAACGATTGATTATTTGGCTTGAGTGCCTGTTGTCTTGCATTGTGTTTATGGGTTCCGCACACGCGCATGGCAATAAGGTGGGCGCACTCGTGATCGATCATCCCTACGCGGTTGAAAATCCAGAAAAACCGGGTGAGTATGCTGTGTATTTCAGAGAATTTAAGAACACGGGCGCTACACCGGATTTGTTGCAGACCGCTCAAACCGGTGCCGCACAGGAAGCTGTATTTCGCACGGAGACGCATTCCGTTGATCATGAAATTACCTGGGTTGACGTGAGGTCGATTCAACTTGCGCCCAAGCAAGCCATTGTGTTCAGACACGATGCAGGAGAAGGTTACCAAGTGCAATTGCGTCATTTAAAGCGCCCCTTAAAAGTCGGTGATCGCTTTGATATGACACTGACCTTTGAGCGGGCAGGAAAGGTCAACGTCGTGGTGTGGGTACAAAACCCGAAGCCCGGCGATAAGAAACATCAACATTAAGGAATAACGATGAAGCACGTAAAAAAACTGACATTGGCACTGGGATTAAGTGGTGTCCTGATGATGTCCGCGGTACCAGCGCAGCAGTCTATTGAACTTAAGTTTTCTGCGCAGGTGAATGGCCAGCCGTTTTCTTGCGGACAGAGCTATACAGATATAGGCACGACCAAATCAACCATCACGCCGAGCGACTTTCGTTTCTTTGTCAGTGAGGTCGAACTTCTGGACGCACAGGGCCGAGCAACACCCCTTGTCTTGACTCAAGATAAAACGTGGCAGGTTGAGAATGTTGCGTTGTTGGATTTCGAAAATGGCACCGGTCCCTGCCGCAACGGTACTGTCGCAACAAATACCTCCGTGCGTGGAACGGTTCCGAGTGGAAAATATACGGGCATACGCTTCACGCTGGGCGTCCCCTTCAACCTAAACCATGTGGATCCTACGACAGCACCTGCCCCGCTCAGCAGTACGGCAATGTTTTGGACTTGGCAGGGAGGCTATAAGTTCTTGAAGGTTGATATGGCGAGCGCTGGTGCTGCGACGGGGCAGGGGCATGGTGGAGCGCAGGGCCTGGGCCATAGCGGTGGTCATGGTGCTGCAGGAGCCTCAGGATTTTCAGTGCACCTAGGTAGCACAATGTGCGCCTCCCCCTCAAAAACGGTAGCCCCCTCAGCCTGTACGAATCCAAATCGCGTGACGGTAAGCTTTGCGCAATTTGACGCGAGTAAGCAAACGGTTGTTGCGGATATTGGTGCGGTGCTGGCGGGTGCTAACGTTGATGTGAACACGCCTGGCACTTCGCCGGGGTGTATGAGCTTTCTAAAAGATGCGGATTGTCCTCCTGTGATGACCGCGTTAGGACTCTCATACGAAAGTCATGCCGCTGGACCTCAGCGGTTTTTTAGCGTGAAGTAATTGTGACGGCATGGTGATGACAGTGTTGCTGCGCGATCGACGAGTGCTGCGGGTGATTTTGATCGCTTGCGTGACGCTGAGTGCGCTCGTGTGGTCTGTCTTCGCCCAAGGGGAGCGCAGTCCTGGCACTGCATCGCAGCACGAGGCGATGTTCCAGTGGGATCTTCCCCACTGGGCGCCAGAGCCTATTGTGCCTCCGGATAATCCGATGTCTCAGGCAAAAGTAGAGCTCGGCCGACATTTGTTCTATGACAAGCGGCTATCTGTCGATCAATCGATGTCTTGCGCGACCTGTCATCGACAAGAAAAGGCATTTACAGATGGCAAGGCGCGTTCCGAAGGTGTTGACGGTATTTTAGGTGGGCGTAGTGCGATGTCGCTCGCGAACGTGGGCTATCTGCCAGTGCTCACCTGGATGAATCCAAATTTGAATAGCCTGGAAATCCAAGCGTTGATCCCGATTTTTGGTGAACATCCCGTCGAGATGGGGATGGCTGGGCGCGAGCAACTACTTTTCGAGCGATTGAAAGCAGAGCCACGCTATCGGACGCTTTTTACCGAGGCTTTTCCTAAAGAAGTCAAGCAGGGGGACGAGGCACTGTATTCGCTCGCGACGGTCACGCGCGCGTTAGCCGCGTTTCAGCGCAGCCTCGTCTCCTTTGGTAGCGCTTTCGATCAGTATCGCTATGAAGGAAAGCCAGAGGCGCTGAGTGCATCAGCTAAGCGCGGTGAGTCACTCTTTTTTGGCGAGAAAATGGAGTGTTATCACTGTCATGGTGGGTTGAACTTCAATGACAACGTTCAACATAGTCGGATGCCATTTCCAGAGCTTGGTTTCCACAACACGGGTTTGTATGATGTGGATGGAAAGGGCAGTTACCCAAAGTCGAATCCCGGCATCATCGAGATCACTGGTCTAGATGCAGATCGCGGAAAGTTCCGAACTCCAACGTTACGTAATATCGCGCTGACCGCGCCCTACATGCATGATGGCTCAATTCAAACTCTCGCTGGGGTGATTCGCAATCACTATGCTCGTGCGGGACGCGCGTCAGCAGAACATGGTCAGCCCAACCGCTTGCGTAGCGAATTCCTGCAGGGATTCGATGTGAGTGATGACGAAGTATCGGATCTGATTGCGTTTCTTGAAAGCCTGACTGACACTGCCTTCATTTCTACTCCTCGACACAGTAATCCCTGGTCTTCTCTCATGCGCTAGGGAGCGCCTGCGATACGTGAACTGGCTCATGAGGTCTGCATGGAGCAGTTAAGCGCCGAGCGTTGTGTGTTTGAGAGTCATTGGCGTTGGCGCTAAACTCGCCAAGTTGCCTATACGTTTGAGCGTGCCATGCCATCTTCTAATGAGCGGTCTGATCGACTTCACGAGCTTGAAATCAAAGCGGTGCTCGCAGACGATTTACTTGAGCAACTAAACAAAGCGGTATTTCGTCAGCAGCAGCAGATTGATGCTCTCGCACAGGAAGTGCGCGTCTTACGTCAACATTTGCCACAAGAACGCAATACGCTTTCGATCGATCAGATCAACGAACTTCCGCCCCACTACTAATATGCGGTGCTTGAGCGGTCGTCTTGAGCATGATTTGCTTATAGGTTTCGGTTTCAGTCCAGAATGAAAGCCACGTGCGGACACCAACCCACCGACTCGCTACAAACCAGTTCGCATCCACGGCCGCGAACTGACGGACGAAGGGAAAAATTGCGACATCGCTGAGTGATGCCCGCTTGCCCCCCAGAAAAGCGTTGACCGACAGTTTTTCTTCCAGTTTGCTCAACATAAAATATTCGGCCTGTCCGCGATAATGACTACGGCTGAACTCTGGAAAGCGTTCAGCGTATTTATATCGATCAAGCCAAAATTTAAATTCGGTATCGTTAGCGCGTATGAATTCTAGATGTTCTGCTTGACCTGCTAGCGTGAGCCATCCGTCTGGATCGTTTTGCTCAAGCGCCCAGCGCATGATGTCTAGACTTTGGTCAATTACACGCCCATCACTGCATTGAAGAACGGGTACCGTCCCTTTGGGTGAGATGGCAAGCAAGGCTGTCGGCTTGTCGCGCAGACTAATCTCTATTTGCTCGACTTGAATGCCGGCAGTGCGAAGCGCCATACGCGCACGCATGGCGTATGGACAGCGTCGATAAGAGTACAGAATATGTTGTGACATGGCATCGCTAGACATTTACAGCTAAAAATGGATTGTATGTTCAGATTTTGTGGACTTGATGGGCTACATCGCAACGCTCGGTGTTAATCTACCTTGAGTACCAAAACAGCAGTAAAACGCGAGCGACCTGAACATAGCGTAACGGAGAATGAACTGTGATTGCGACCTTAAAAAAAGTTAGTGCATTAGGATTTATGTTGCTGGCACTTGCGGGATGTTCTGACTCAAAAGACGGCAAGATTGTTAAGGTCGCCGTATCGCCAGCATCCCCACCTATGTTATTTGCTGAAAATGGCGTAAATAAAGGCGCGGACTTAGAACTCTTTGAAGGATATTGTAAGGCGCGTGGCTGTACTTTAAAAATTACTGCCTACGACTGGCAAGGTATGCTTGGTGCCGTATCCAGCGGACAAGCGGATGTCGCGTTCTCTGCGATATCCATCACTGACAAGCGCAAGGAGGTGATGGACTTTTCACAACCTTATTATGACAACGCTTGGCACTTGGTGGGCTTAAAAAGCCGAGGCATCAACATATCCGATTTAGCCAAACTTAAAGACTACTCAGTGGGCTATCCCCGAGGAATGGCTTACGGCGATCTGATTAAAAATGAGCTCGAACCTAAGGGCTACTACAGTCTGAGCAAGGTCAAGCTCTATCCGTCTTATAGCGAGGTAATTGCCGACCTGCAAAATGGTAATCTTGATCTAGCATTCATCGAAGAGCCGGTGCTCGCGAATTATGTGCATAAGCTTAAACTACCATTTCAGAGTGCTTATTCTTTCTCGGGCTTTGATCAATTGGGGTTCGCCTTTGCAAAAGGTTCGCCACGACGTGATGACTTTAATAAGTATTTGAAAGAGCTTGGACCAGAAAAAATTAAAGCCATTATTGATAAATGGATGAATTGATTCTAAAGATGTTGCGCTAGATGCACTTAACAGAAATCCTTTGGCAGCTGAGCTGGGGCTTGATCTACACCGTCGTTGTGACGATCACCTGCAGCGCTACAGGTCTGGCAACAGGTTTGCTGGTAGCGTGCCTTTATCGGGCACCGCTCCCTGGCCTGAGAGGGTTGCTAGCTGTCTACACTTACGTTTATCGTGGCGTTCCCGTTCTAGTGATGTTGTTCATCGTGTATTTCGGCCTGCCAACGATTGGGGTCAAGGTGTTGCCGCTTGTTGCGATGGCATTGAGTCTGGGCCTCATTTCCGGCGCGTACCTCGCCGAAGTGTTTCGCGGCGCCTTAGCGTCTATCGATCAAGCTGAGATCGTCGCGGCGCAGGCCATGGGAATGACGCGTTTACAAATCTTTATCAATATCGAAGTCCCTCAGATGCTCCGATTGTCAGTGCCGGGCATGGTGAATGAATTCACTTCAGTACTGAAGTACTCGCCATTTGCTTACACAGTAGGCATTCCAGAAATGACGAAGCAGGCCATGTCACTGACAGCCACAACCCTGCAGGGTATTGAAGTCTATTTATGCGTCGGTGTTATGTACTTTGCAGTCTATCGAGTGTTGCTGATCGGAGTGCACTGGTTGGAGCGACGGTATGCCGTTCCGGGGCTGTCGGTCACATGAGCAGCGCTATTGTCTTTATGCGAGGTGCTCGATGGCACTAATCGAGATCCAGAAGCTCACCAAGAATTTTGGTGATCAGCAGGTATTAGCTGGCGTCAACCTCGAGGTGCAAGAGTTTGACCTGAAAGTCGTCATGGGACCCTCTGGATGTGGAAAATCGACACTGTTGCGTTGTATCAATCGTCTGGTTGAGCCGACTGCTGGCGACATAAAATTTCGTGGTCAGTCCACACTTGATTCAAGTGTGGATGTGCGCGCGCTGCGACAGAGCATCGGATTTGTTTTTCAGCAATTTGCGCTCTATCGCCATCTCTCCGTATTGGATAACGTTACGCTAGGCTTACGTAAGCTGCGAGGCATGACGAATCCTCAGGCGCAAGAAAAAGCGTTCTTCGAGTTAAATCGCTTAGACATGGCCTCCCATTCTGGTAAGTATCCGGCGCAACTTTCTGGTGGTCAAAAGCAGCGCGTCGCTATCGCGCGCGCACTCGCGATGGATCCGGCCGTTGTTCTGTTCGACGAACCTACCTCAGCCTTAGACCCTGTGATGGTGCGCGAAGTTGCTGAGCTGCTTAATCGTCTGCGTCGTGAGGAAGTGACGATGCTTGTCGTCACACACGACCTTGCCTTGGCGCGGATGATTTCTGAGAGAGTCGTATATCTTGAGCAAGGTATTGTCAGAGCAGAAGACAACATAGATGACCTCGCTTCAATGCACTCTGATCCTGCCGTGCGTGCTTTCTTCGGCGCAGAGTCTGGAGCGAATCGAAAATGAGCGGCTGGCATAGTTTTGGGCGTGATCTGTTAGAACAGTGGCCGCTAATTTTTGCGGGACTACTGCAAACGATTCAATTGACTGTGCTCGTGAGTGTGTCAGGGCTGTTGTTAGGCATCGCGGTTTTTTATTGTTCGATTAGTTCGGTAAAAGTTGTGCGTATTTTTTTTCGCGGATATGTATCCTTCTTTATTGGGATGCCCTTAATTGTTTTGCTGTTTTTGATGTACTACGGTCTGCCGCAGTGGGGGATTAAGACAAGTCCTTTTGTCGTGGCGCTGGTTGGATTTTCATTGAATGTAGCGGCTTACAATGCGGCTTATCTCTCCACAGCCTACAACGGGCTTGATTCGGTCGAAATCGAAGCTGCCCGTGCGCAAGGCTTTAGTTCTCTGCAGGTATTTCGTTTCTTGACGCTTCCCCAGGTGCTGAGGCTTTCCGTTCCTGCGCTGACAAATCAATGTATTAGTAATCTTAAAGATAGTTCTGTAGCGTTCCTCATTCAATACACGGAATTTTTTGCACGCGTACAGGAGTTAGCGGCTACAAATTTCCAGTTTTTTAAGGCTTACTTACTCGCCGCGCTCGTTTACCTGGCAATCGTGTCTGTCATCGTTTTGATTGCAAGGCGTATAGAACGTAGATTCCGGTTTGAAACCACTGTCACATAGTTGTCATTTGGATGTCTTGTAATTGCAATGAATAAGCAAGACTCTTTGGATACCTATCGGTTGCCGGTCTTTAGTTGACGGTACGAACTTAGGTGAAGTGCATTGGATGGCGGGAGAGGCTAAATGAAAGTCGGAATTAACGGTCTAGGACGTATCGGGCGACTCGCGCTGCGCTCGGCCTTCGGCGCTGCGGATAGACAGGGGGATGATCCCCGATCAGGCAATCGACTTGATGTGGTGCATTTGAATGAAATCAAGGGCGGTGCTGCGGCGACGGCCCACCTGCTTGAGTTCGACAGTGTGCAGGGTCGCTGGCGGGCTGACATACAAGCCGACGATGCACAAACGATTCGAATCAACGACAAGAAACTTGGATTTTCTGCCTACGCGACGTCTGCTGAAATCCCTTGGGGTGATTATGGTGTCGATGTGGTGCTGGAATGTACGGGAAAGTTTTTAACGCCCGAAACGATTCAAGGCCACCTCGAGCGCGGTGCCAAGCGCGTGATCGTTGCGGCGCCCGTCAAGGTTGGTCACGTCTTGAATATTGTGGTGGGTGTGAACGATCATTTGTATGACCCCGCACAACACAAAATTGTGACAGCTGCATCGTGCACGACCAATTGTCTTGCACCCGTCGTCAAAGTGATCCAAGAGTCGATCGGTATTCGTCACGGACAGATCACGACGATTCATGATCCTACGAACACGAATCAGGTCGTTGACGCGCCCCATAAGGATTTGCGCCGCGCTCGCAGTGCGATGTTGAGTCTTGCGCCGACGACAACGGGGAGCGCGACAGCGATCGCGTTGATTTACCCCGAGCTCAAAGGAAAGCTAAATGGGCACGCCGTGCGTGCGCCCGTCTTGAACGCTTCGTTGACAGACTGTGTGTTTGAGCTCAAGCGCGAGACCACGGCAGAAGAGGTCAATGCGTTGTTCGCAAAAGCGGCGGCTGGGCCCTTGGCTGGTATTTTGGGTTTTGAGACCCGCCCTCTGGTGAGTGCGGACTACGCACGTGACACACGCAGTTCAATTGTGGATGCGTTGTCGACGATGGTGACCGATGGGACGCTATTGAAGATCTATGCTTGGTATGACAACGAGATGGGCTATGCCTGCCGGATGGTTGATTTAGCCTGCATCCTCGATAGCAAAGGCCTCTAGACATGTCGTCGTCCGGCGCGCGTAACTATGGGATTGTGACGGCAGCCTATTGGGGCTTTACGCTCACGGATGGCGCGTTGCGCATGCTGGTTCTGCTGCACTTCTATCGCTTGGGCTATTCGCCCTTTACGCTCGCGTTTCTGTTCTTGTTGTATGAGGCCGCTGGTGTATTGGCGAACCTCATCGGCGGTTGGCTGGCCGCACGCTTTGGCATCACCCGCATGTTGAGTGTCGGTCTGGCAACACAAATCATCGGATTCTTGCTGCTGTCGATGTTGTCACCCGACTGGGCGGCTGGTTTGTCGGTGGCGTGGGTCGTACTGGCGCAAGGGGTGTGCGGTGTCGCGAAGGATCTCACCAAGACAGCCAGTAAGTCGGCGATCAAAATTACGGCGGGTGAGGCGTCCGGGCAGTTGTTCAAGTGGGTAGCCTGGTTTACTGGAAGCAAGAACGCGATGAAAGGCGTTGGGTTCTTTCTGGGCGGGCTGTTGCTGGATCTGCTTGGCTTTCGTGGTGCGCTGTGGGCAATGGCCGCGCTTCTTGCGGTGGTCCTCGTGGCGGTCTTGGCCTCTTTGCCGCCCATGATGGGTAAGAGCCGCGCTTCGAAGTCAGCGCGTGAGCTCTTTGCAAAAAATCGTGCGATTAACTTGTTGGCCGCTGCACGTGTTGTCTTGTTTGGTGCCCGTGACGTATGGTTTGTGGTCGGGGTCCCTGTCTTTCTCTATGCCTCGGGGTGGACGTTTACGATGGTGGGCGGTTTTCTGGCCCTTTGGACCATCGGGTACGGGTTGGTTCAAGCGATTGCACCCTCTCTCGTGAAGCGTAGTTCAGACGGTCTATCCACCGAGGTGCCCGCTGCAAGGCTATGGTCAGGCTTACTCGCGCTCGTGCCGATCGCGTTGGCGCTCGCGGTGACATTTAGCGTGCCGCAGTTGACGTGGGTCGTTGTCATTGGGCTTGGCGTGTTTGGTTTTGCGTTTGCGGTGAACTCTTCGGTGCACTCTTACTTGATCTTGGCTTATGCCGGATCTGAAAAAGCCGCTGAAGATGTGGGCTTTTACTACGCAGCGAATGCGATGGGACGTTTAATCGGCACATTGCTGTCGGGCGTGCTGTACCAGTGGGGCGGCCTCTTAGCCGCACTGATTGGCTCAGCAGTCATGCTGGTGCTATGCTGGTTGGTCACTTTATTTTTACCGACCACTCGCGCATAAAAAGGTTTCGCATGAATGTCTTTGAACGATACCTCACCCTATGGGTGTTTATTTGTATCGTCGTAGGTATTGCCCTGGGGCAGTTAGCGCCTGAGCTGTTTCAGGCGATTGCCGCGCTAGAGGTCGCTCAAGTCAATCTGCCAGTGGGGCTATTGATCTGGGTCATGATCATTCCCATGCTCATCAAAATTGATTTCGCTGCCCTTGGCCAAGTTCGTCAACACGTGCGCGGCATTGGTGTCACGCTGTTTATCAATTGGATGGTGAAACCTTTCTCAATGGCGTTGCTGGCCTGGCTCTTTATTCGGCATGCCTTTGCGCCGTGGCTACCTGAGGACCAGATCGACAGCTACATTGCGGGTCTTATTTTGTTGGCGGCGGCACCTTGCACGGCCATGGTGTTTGTCTGGAGTCGATTGACGAATGGCGATCCGATATTTACCTTGTCTCAGGTGGCACTGAACGATGCGATCATGGTGTTTGCGTTTGCACCGCTGGTTGCTTTGTTACTGGGGATGTCGGCCATCACCGTTCCCTGGGACACCTTGATCATCTCTGTCGTTCTTTATATTGTGCTACCTGTTGTGTTGGCTCAGCTCTGGCGTAGACGCTTGCTTGCGCAGGGCGACGCCGTGTTTGAGCGAACGATCGCGGCGCTAGGGAAGTGGTCTGTTGTTGCCTTACTCGCAACACTTGTGTTGTTGTTCGCCTTCCAGGGCAAGGCGATTATTGATCAGCCCTTAATCATTGCCTTGCTCGCCGTGCCGATACTGCTTCAGGTAGTCTTGAATGCGAGCTTGGCGTACTGGCTGAATCGACGCCTAGGCGAAAAACACAATGTGGCATGTCCTTCCGCACTGATTGGCGCCTCTAATTTTTTTGAGCTAGCCGTTGCGGCTGCGATTAGTTTGTTTGGCTTTCAGTCGGGCGCGGCACTTGCAACGGTTGTTGGGGTATTAATTGAAGTGCCGCTCATGCTAGTGGTCGTCAGGGTGGTCAATCAGACCAAGCCCTGGTATGAACGACGCGCTTAGTGCTTGTTCTTTGATGTGCCACCGAGCAAGATGATCACTGCCGCAAAAAAATTGAGCAACGCTGCGAGACCCAAAGGCAAGCGGTAGCCGCCGCTTAGGTCGTATAGCATTCCAAAAAAAGCAGGCCCCATAGCTGACATAAGTTGCATCAGCGTTGCGGCGATTCCGAAGATGGCCCCAAAGGAAGCCGCACCGAATTCGCGTCTGACGATCACTGGGGGGAGTGTCGTGATATTGCCTGCCGTGAAACCATAGCCGAGTACGCATATGACGAGCGCCCATACTTGATCTGGGAAGAGGAATCCCAAGCCAAGGCTCGCGCCCGCAGTGAGTAAAACTGCACAAGCGATCTGCCTGACATCTAAACGATCAGAAAATTTGGCTAAAAGTATTCGTCCGGCGAAGGCGAGCATTGCCGCAGCGGTTACACAACCTGCTGTGGCAGCTTGGCCAAGAGCAGGTAGTAGCAGTGATACTTGGTGCGTGAGGAAGCCAATCTGCACCATGAGCGCTAAACCGAAGGTGAGGGCGATGCTGCGTAGCGCGAGTGTGCGAAGTGCTTCAGCGCGTGTCCAGGTGCGCGCGGCCGGCTTACCCACTTGAGCCGCGGGTGTTTCACCGTCTGGAAATAAGCCGAGATCTTGTGGGCGGTGGCGCAGGATGAAGAAGCTGACAGACCATACGGTGGTCAGCACAATCAGTGCCACAACGAGTATTGCGGTATTGAAGCCGAGCCATGCGATCAGTGCCAGAAGGGTTGGTACGCCCACCATGCCCCCAATACTTGCGCCGAGCATTGCGGTAGAGACCGCGCGGCCTTGGTGTCGTTCAAACCAGGGGGCTAAGGATGAGGTGATGGCGGTAGTGGATAAACACGACCAGCCAAGGCCCATGAGAGCAAAGGAAGCATAGACGTGCCAGATTTTGGAAATCTGACTCATCGCGACAAAGCCCGCAGCCATCACTGCAGCACCGAGTGCCATGACAATGCGGGGGCCGTGCTTGGAGATGGCGCTGCCCACAAAGCTCAGCACCGAGGCGTTGACTAAAAAGGAAAGCGTGAGTGCAGAGGACACGAGCCCGATCGACCATTGATGTGTCTGGCTAATCGTGTGAAGGTATACGCTTGGGCCATACAAAGCGAATGACCAGGCCACAATGGCAACTGCCATGCAGCCTGAAACCATCCACCAGCCATGGAAGGTCTTTTGTGCCACTAGCCTTCTAACTGGCACGCTTTAAACGCGGGTAGCGCTTCGCAGCGCGCCGATAGAGCGACAAGATTAGGAAACTGCTCAGGTGCGGCCACTTTAGGCATGGCTTTATTAAGAAAGAACCAGCCGACTGCGACAGTGATGTCAGCTAGATTGGCCTGTGCGCCGCCTGGGAAGGTGCCTTTGGCTGCCAGACCTTCGAGGATCTCAAGGCTGGCACGCACTTGTGCGCGCAGACCATCAAGGAAAGGCTCGTGGACTTTTTCTGCAGGTCGTTTGAGAGGTTCATAGATAATTTGAATGGATTTATCTAGGCCGCTCGTCATGATGGCGCAATGCTGCAGCGTCTGGCGACGTGCCGCGCCACTTAGGGCCAACAGTTTTTGGTTGGGCGTCATTTCTAGAATCGCTTCGATAATCGCAGCGCTTTCGATCAAGTGCTCGCCATCCTCAAGAACCAGTACGGGTACTTTTGCAATGGGGTTGTAGCGTTTAATTGCTTCAGCATCCTTGGCGGTCGACAAAACCTTATGCTCATAAGGGACTCCAAGAGTCTGCAGGACGATCCCAACACGTCGTACAAAGGGGGAAGCATAGCGGCCAACCAAAATCATGTTTGTCTCCGAGGCGGTTTAAGATACATTTCTATATATGTCGCAATAAGCTGCGTAAAGTATCGCTCAATTTCGAGCTCCCACCAACTTATCTGTTCTCCAAGATGAAATCTATTCAATTAAGACGTTTTTTGTGCGTTGCGGGCGCTCTCGTCGCTTGCTTGATGAGTCCGCTTGTCACTGCACAGCAGGTAGCGGCTCGGGTAGAGATGGGTGACTACAGCATTGACGAAACGGAAGTGAGTATTGGGCGTTTTGCTCAATACGCAGCCCGCAAAGGGGTTGTGACCGAAGCGGAGCGTAGCGGTGGTGGCTTCGAATATGTGATGGGTTGGCAAAAGCGCCAAGGTTGGAACTGGCGTGCGCCTTTCGGTAAGCCTGGTGCCCCCGACGAACCCGCTGTGCACATTAAGTGGGCTGAGGCACAAGCTTTTTGTCAGGATGCGGGTGGACGTCTACCCAATCAGGCAGAGTGGACGCGCGCGGCCTACACCGAACAGCGGGCGAATCCGCCTGCACCCTATGTGCGCGGAAAAACCTATCCCTACCCAACAGGAGATTCACCTGAGGGCGCAAACACACAGGGAGCTGCCGACGGCTGGGAGCGCCATGCACCAGTTGGTAAAACCCGCAGGGGAGTCAATGGGCTGTTTGACATGGGAGCGAATGCTTGGGAATGGCTGGCTGACGCACAAGGGGACACGCGTTTGACAGGGGGTGGTTCGTGGTGGTACGGCCCCTCGCAAATGCGGGTAGAGGGGATGCAGTACAAGTCGATTGATGTCTACGTCGTCTATATCGGTTTTCGCTGCGTATACTAGTGACTATGCGATCAGCGTTATTTGTAACGCTGATTTTTACCGCCGGATGTATCTAGCCTTTTTACTCGGAGCTGCTTCGTGTCGACGCCTATTAATTCCCTTACCCCTGATTTTGCGGTCGCGCCGCAGTTGCAGCCGTCTGATATGGCCGCCGTGGCTGCTGCGGGTTTTAAAAGCGTCATCATTAACCGACCCGACTACGAGGCGGGGCCTGATCAACCCACAGCCGAACAGGTGTCTGTGGCCGCGCGCGAAGCGGGACTGCGGGTGGAATACCAACCTGTTGTCAGTGGCGCAATGACACAGGATGATGTGGTTCGTTTTGCTGAGCTTCTGCAAACCATGCCTGCACCCGTGCTGGCCTATTGCCGCTCGGGTACCCGTTGTTCGGTGTTGTACCGGGCTGCGACCGGAAACGGTTGATTTATGTCAAGACTGGCGCAGATATAGCTGGAGTTCTTGTCGCCGCCCACTTAGCATGAAATTATTGATTTCAACTTAAAGGGGTTTGGTCATGTTCAAAAAGATATTAATTCCTACCGACGGGTCACCTTTATCTGCGCAGTCGGCAAATGCTGGTATTAGTTATGCGCGGGCAACGGGAGCCGAGGTTGTGGCACTTTATGTCACCCAGCCCTTTGCTGCGACGATTGGTTTTGAGGGTATGTCGGCAGCGTATGCTATTTCAGACACCGATTACGAGCAAGCGAACGCCGAGCAAGCTAAAACATACCTGAAGTCTATTCTCGATCGGGCAGACACTGCGAATGTGAAGGTGACAGTCCATGCGGTCTCAAACTTCAATATTGCGGATGGGATTGTGCAAGCGGCGCAGGATTACGGTTGCGACATGATTTTTATTGGCAGCCATGGTCGTAGCGGCTTGGCTCGTCTGTTGCTCGGGAGTGTGACAACCAAGGTGTTGGCGCTGACACACATGCCGGTCTTGGTCTATCGCGTAAAAGACGATCCCAAGCCCGCGAAGTAGCGCTTTGCCGCAAAAAACCCCTTGGTTTATGTGGGAATGGGTGAGCGCGCACGCCCGCATTTCGTGCCCGACTGGCTTATGATAGCGGTCACGCTGGGTTCAAGTGTGGCAGCCGTCGCTGCCCGTGATGCCCGAGGAGAAATCACATGACAATCAAAGTCGGCGATCGAGTGCCCGATGCCACTCTCACAGAGTTCATTGAAGTTGAAACGGCGGGTTGCACAGTTGGCCCCAACAATTTTCAGGTTGCTGATCTCGTCAAGGGCAAAAAGATTTTGATGTTTGCGCTGCCCGGTGCGTTTACCCCGACTTGCTCGGCTAAACATGTACCAAGCTATGTCGAGCACGCCGCTGCGATTAAAGCGAAAGGCGTTGACGAGGTATGGTGCGTTGCGGTCAATGATGCGTTCGTGATGGGTGCTTGGGGTCGCGAGCAAAAGGTTGGTGCGAAGGTTCGTATGATGGGTGACGGTGCTGCGCAGTGGACAAAAGCGCTGGGTCTTGAACTTGACCTCACTGCACGTGGCATGGGTGTTCGTTCACAACGTTATGCAGCGTACATTGTTGACGGTGTCGTCAAGGTTCTGCATATCGAAGCTGCCGGCAAGTACGAAGTCAGCGACGCTGCCTCAATGGTCAAAGCAATCTAAGTAGTTAGGCTGTAAAAAAAATGCCACACGAGCAAGCTCGCTGTGGCATTTTTTATTGATCCGAAAAACGATGGATGGTTTTGTTAGTCAAAGCGCCATGTGACGCCTGCTTGAATACGGTTCGTATACGCCCCAGAGCCAGAGAATACGCTACCGAAACTAGCGGCATAGCGCTGAAATGACAAACCGAGGTCGAGGGTTTTGGCAGGCGAATAAATCGCCGCAACCATGCCGTAATTAATCAAAGATTGATCAGCCACGACAGGATTCGTGTTGATACCCGCATCTAACGCCAGCTTGAACTGAGGCGTCACACGCCATACCGGTGCGATAGAAAGGGAGTAGAGATTGGTTCGGTTGGGATCGTTGCTGAAACCGACTGACTGACTTGTGTTGTAAGGAGCACGCAGGTACGCAAGGTTCGCGTGTAACTCTGCCTCTTCCCAAAAATACGAAGCAATCGCAATCACGCCATAGTTAAGCGCCGCATTGCCGACACCATAGTTTTGCTGAGCGTTTGTCGCGGGAAGAATCACTTGTGGCTTGACTGCGAGATTCAATCCCGTTTCCCCGTCGCCGTAAAACCGCCATTTCAAACCGAAAGAGTAATTGGTAATTGACGAGAAACTGCCTTTGGGGCTGCCGTAGTAGGTTGCGCCGATAAATGCGTCAAGCTCATCGGTGATACCTCGCGTATAGGTAAAAGGCGCGGCTCGCACCGCACCCCCACCTTCATAATCTACGGTTGCGCTGGTTGGATCAATTTGCTCGCCCGCTGCACCGTACTCTTTGGTAAAGCTGCCATACAGTTCGATTTGATTCGTCTTATGTCCAACCGTGCCTGCATCGTCGGTATTGAGCGGCGCGTAAGCATAAGAAAGTGCAGTGAGTGTCAGCGCAGCGAACGCAAAAGCCGTCGCCCAAAGCGGGCGCAGGCAGTGTGTTGTGCGCTGAGTGCTCATCTATTTAGTCGACCTTAATATTGGCCTTTTTAATCACACCGGCCCACTTCACGATTTCAGCATTGACAAATTTTGTCCACTCTTTCGCATCACGCGGATCAGGAATGGCACCGCGATCGATGATGCGTTTCTGGAAGTCAGGGTCAT
>JBILHV010000140.1:0-5220 GCA_044350305.1 Burkholderiaceae bacterium | reverse complement strand
GCCGTAAGGCTTTGTTTGAACAGTTTCAAACTATTGTCAACGAATCAGTACCTGGGGTCATAGCCTACTCTGCTGCGCACGTGAACGGTGTACGAAAGAGCGTTGAGAACTTCAAGTCGACACCGATGCAGTGGTTGGAGCTCAAAGAGGTCAATTTAAGCAAATAGGTTACAGGCCAAGCGTGATGGGTTCTTATATTTTCCGACGACTGCTGGCAGTGCTGGGTGTCTTGCTTGCGGTATCTGTGCTGGTATTTTCGATTTCATCGCTCTTGCCTGCAAACGTCGCCTATCTTATTCTTGGTCCGTTCGCTCCGCCTGAACAGGTACGTGTTCTTGAATTACGCTTAGGTCTGACCGACCCGATCTGGCAGCAATATTGGCGTTGGGTGAGCGGATTTCTCTCCGGCGACCTAGGCCAATCGATGTTGATGAATCGCCCGATAGCTCCTCTTTTAGCAGAGGCTATTGGCCATTCACTCATTCTCACACTGAGTTCCTTCGTCTTAATCGCCACGATTGGCGTTATCTTAGGCATCGTCGCTGCGCTGCATCACGGTAAACCCCTAGATCACGGCGTGTCGATCATTACCTACCTCGGTGTGGCGGTGCCGGAATTTTTCTGGGCGATTGTTGTGATCATGGTATTCGCGGGTGGGCTCGGCTGGCTTCCCTCTTCCGGTTATGAACCGCTTGCGAGTGGCTTCTGGATTTGGGCTCAGCACCTTATCGCGCCGACCTTAACGCTTGTCTTTGCTCACTTGGCTCACGTATCAAGATTGACTCGCTCAAGCATGATCGAAATCATGCAAAGTCCTTACATTGTTGCTGCGCGGGCCAAGGGACTACCAGAGCGCATCATCGTCAGGCACCACGCATTGCGTAACGCACTGCTACCAACCATCACTGTATTAGCTTTGGATTTTGGTCGACTAATGGGTGGCATCGTTGTCGTAGAAACCGTGTTTGGCTACCCCGGGCTCGGTCGACTCATTGTCTTCTCGATTCAAAATCGAGATCTGCCCACCTTGCAGGCTGCAATCTTAGTCGTTGCCGCAATCTATGCTCTTGCCAATTTAACGGCAGACTTGCTGTACGCGCGGTTAAATCCAAAGATTCGTTATGGCAGAAATGTCTCCTGACACCACCAGCGTCCCCGACCGCTCAGCGCGCAGCCTGGGCCGCAAGCCTATGTCTTTACAGTTAAAGGTTGGTCTGCTGTTAACCCTGACGATTGTTCTGCTTGGTTTGCTTGCTCCGTGGATCGCGCCTCATCCCTGGGATACCATCACGATCAAGTCTAGATTCTTGCCTCCGAATTCAATCTATTGGCTTGGAACAGACGAGTTCGGTCGGGATGTTTTAAGTCGAGTCCTGATGGGCACCAGACTGTCAATCGCAATGGGGGTGAGCGCCACCCTGGTCAGCCTGGCAATTGGCATCCCAATTGGCTTAGCAGCAGGGTATTTTCAAGGACGTACAGATGAAGTCTTGATGCGTTTTGCGGACGTACTGATGGCTGTGCCACCAATTATGTTGGGCCTATTGGTACTCGCAGTCACCCCGCCCAGTCTTTGGAAAACTGCGCTCACCGTCGGGTTTGTCTATATTCCTCCGATTGCACGTGTCACACGCAGCGTGACGCTCTCTTTAGCGCACGAAGATTTTATTCAGGCCGCAAAAGCGCGCGCTGAAACAAACACTTATATTTTATTTCGCGAGCTGCTACCTAATGCCTGGCCGCCCCTGATTGTTGAAGCAAGTCTGCGCGTCACTTACGCGATTCTTCTTGGTTCTGCTCTGAGTTTTCTTGGACTCGGCGCGCAGCCGCCGAGCTCAGATTGGGGGCTCATGATTTCCGAAGCTCGATCCTTTATCGATCGCGCTCCCTGGATTGCTTTAGCGCCAGGTTTGGCCATGTGTGCTCTGGTGATTGGTGTCAATCTGATCGGAGATGGCGCGCGCGAATACCTTGATCCACGGCTCAAAGCCGGTGTTGGCAAAGCCTAGCATGCTAAACATCGACAACTTAAGCCTTCAATATCGTAGTCACTCTGGCCTAGTGCAGGCTTTATCTAACGTGTCGCTAAAGGTACGAAAAGGTTCAACTCTTGCCATTGTTGGCGAATCAGGTTCTGGGAAGAGTACGATCGCGCTCGCCGCGATGGGATTATTACCCACTGAAGCGCAGGTATCGAACGGATCGATTTTGTTTGACGGTCAAAATATTTTAATGATGACACCTGAGCAACTCCGCCGCGTTCGTGGTGCTCAAATCGGGCTAGTTTTTCAAGATCCTTTTGCAGTCTTGAACCCTTCGCTAACGGTTGGCGATCAAGTCAGCGAGGGTCTCATTCATCATCTCGGCCTAAGCAAAACCCAAGCGCTAGCGCGTGCAATCGAGCTTCTGGATGAAGTGGGTATTGCGCGACCTGCGATTGTTGCCAAAGCCTATCCGCATGAGCTGTCAGGAGGTATGCGACAGCGCGCCTTGATCGCTGGCGCCTTGGCTGCCGAACCACAGTTTCTGATCTTAGATGAACCAACCACTGCACTAGATGTGACGATCGAAGCACAGATTTTAGACCTACTTCAATCGCTACAAGCGCAACGTAGCTTAACGATGTTATTCATCAGCCACAATCTTGGTGTCGTCAAACGCGTTGCTGATGAGGTTGCCGTTCTGTATGCGGGCGAACTTATTGAGCAAGGCGCAACTGCCGAGGTCCTTTTCGAGTCTCGACACCCGTATACAAAAGGTCTCATTGCGGCAGTTCCATCGCTACGAAACCTAAAGATTGGCCCGCTCGCTTCAATCGCAGGACGACTTCCGGACTTGAGAGTGCTTCCGACGGGTTGTCGCTTTGCTCCTCGCTGTCCGTTTGTCACTACGGGTTGCGATAGCGTTCAAACACTCACACGACTTGAACAACAGCACTCAGTTCGCTGTCACGTCAGTGCAGCATTGCGACATCAGCCGTGGCCGGTCAGTGCTACGCCGATCACCTCGGAAGCGGGCATCACGTACAGTTCGAAAACGATTGTTGAAGTAAAAAATTTGCAAAAGACATTCCGACAATCCACAGGGAAAATATATTTTAAAAACTTTTTACCTAAAATAAAATATGACGAACAACACGCTGTCGACCAAGTCTCTTTAAAAATTAGGGCTGGTGAAGTCCTTGGCTTAGTCGGCGAGTCTGGCTCTGGAAAAACAACTTTAGGGCGCACAATTCTGCGGTTGCTAGAGCCCACGAGCGGTGAAATCAATATTGACGGAAAAAATATCAGTCAAACTGCGCAGTCTCAACTTACAGACATGCGAAGATGCGCGCAAATTGTTTTTCAAAATCCGGATTCGTCGTTAAATCCTCGAAAAACAGTCAGACAGCTATTGACTCGCCCGATCGAAAGATTTCAACTTGTCTCTCACGATAAGATTCCAGCCAGAATTCACAATTTGCTTGACCTGGTTCGCCTGCCTCATCACTATGCTGATCGCTACCCTCATCAAATGAGTGGTGGCGAAAAGCAACGTGTCAGCATCGCGTGCGCGCTTGCCACCGAACCGCGTTTTATTGTTTGTGACGAGCCTGTATCAGCGCTCGACGTCTCGGTACAGGCTGCGATTGTCAACCTCTTGAGCGATCTGCGGGATCGCTTACAAGTCGCCTATTTATTTATCTCCCATGATATCTCTGTCGTCGCTCACTTGGCCGATCGCATTGCTGTGATGAAAAACGGCCAGATCGTTGAGATTGGTGATACGCGAACGATCATCGAACAGCCGAGCCATCCCTATACTATTAAGCTTCTTTCGGCTGTACCTAGTCTTGAAAGGCGTTCATCCGCGCAGTAAACGGAGCCATTGCTATGTCTGAAGATCTTTATGCAACCCAGCTCGCAAAATTTATTACCCGTACTCGCTACCTTGATCTCAGCCAGGCTGCCAGCCATAAAGCACTCGTTCACACACTAGATACCTTTGGTGCAGCACTGGCTGGTAGCACTTCAAACGAGGCAAAGTTAGCGCGCACTACCTTTTGCGCTGCTCAAGAGACTGGCGCGTCCCTGTGCTGGGGAACTTCGCAACGCCTCTCTGCGCGCAGTGCTGCGCTTGTCAACGGAATCGCCGCACACGCTTTCGAGCTTGATGACACCGGAGGTTGCGATCACTCGGGGGCGGTGGTATTGCCGGCATTGATGGCCGTAATCCCCACTCTTGAGCGCCAAGTCACTGGCAAAGAACTTTTGACGGCGATCACGGTCGGCTACGATGTCGGGCGCCGTGTGCTCGAGTCGTTTGGCGGCTATCGCCCGCATAACGAAGCTGGCTGGCATTCAACCGGTACCTGTGGGGTATTTGGTGCAGCGGCTGCCGCGGCCAATCTGTTGCAACTTACAACTGAACAAACAATATCTTGCCTCGGCTTAGCGGGTAGTTTTTCGAGCGGCCTCTGGGGTTTCGTGCACGATGGCACGATGGCAAAAAAAGTTCACGCTGGTCGCGCTGCAGAGGGCGGCGTGCTCGCCGCGCTTTTAGCCCGAGGCGGCATGACGGGCCCCCGAAAAGTATTCGAAGATGTATGGGGAGGATTCTTCAATACCTACGGCCGTGAATCCATCGACCGACATGCTTTAGTTCAAGCGCTCGGTCAAGACTGGAGGATTATGAACTGTGCGATCAAGCCCTATGCCTCGTGTCGCGATACACACGCGGCCATCGATGCCATTGATCGCTTAGTCAGAGCACACCAGATTACGCCTCAGGAGGTAAAAGAGGTTCATATTCGTCTTAATACTTTTCTATCTGGCATGGTGGGTGGCCGTGACGTCTCAACGCTACCTGCAGCGCAAATGAGCTTGCCATACGCCGTGTCAGCCCGTCTCTGTCTGGGTCAGGCGAGTCTTCAATCGTACTCTGATGAGAATCGTCAATCCGAGCAGCTACGAGCAATGATTGACCGTGTGATCATTGACATTGATGATTCTGTTCAGGCCAGTTTTAGCAGCGACGTATCGATCGTGACGACTGATAATAGAATACTGAAGGAGTCAACCAGTGTTGCGTTAGGCGCTCCGACAAACCCTTTGACACAAGACGCCTTAATAGAAAAATTTATGGCGCTTGCACGTTATGTTCTGTCAGATGAACAGTCGCTGCGTCTAGCTGTCACACTTCAGAGTCTCGATACTCTAGAAGACTCTGCCGACTTGCTGC
>JBILHV010000139.1:0-5239 GCA_044350305.1 Burkholderiaceae bacterium | reverse complement strand
TTGTGGGTGATGAAAGCAAAGGTGTTCCAGCCTGTTTTGGCTTGCTCGTGCAATACCCGCACTCTTTAGGGGCGGTGTCTGATTATCGTGCCCTGACAGAACAAGTGCATGCGCAAGGTGGCGTAGTGGCGTGTTCAACAGACTTGCTTGCCTTAGCTTTGCTTGAGCCGCCCGGTCATTGGGGTGCCGATATCGCGATTGGATCGGCGCAGCGCTTTGGTGTGCCTTTTGGTTTTGGTGGCCCGCACGCAGGCTTTATGGCTTGTAAAGATGCCTTCAAACGCAATATGCCCGGCCGCCTGGTTGGCGTGTCGAAAGACGCGCAAGGCAATCCTGCGTTGCGTTTGGCGTTGCAAACTCGAGAGCAGCACATTCGTCGTGAAAAAGCGACCTCGAACATTTGCACGGCGCAGGTCTTGTTGGCGGTGATGGCGAGCATGTTCGCGCTGTGGCACGGCCCTCGTGGCGTCGTGGCTATTGCGACACGCGTCAATCAAGCCACGTCACTTCTGCGCCAAGCGCTTGTCAGTTTAGGGTTTAACGTCGCGAACGACACCTACTTTGATACGTTGTTGTTAGAGACGGGTGCGCAGACAAATAAAATATTGGCAGCTGCCCGTCAAGCGCACATAAATCTGCGGCACGTCAGTGCGACACAGATTAGTGTTTCGCTTGATGAGACAGTGACGAGCGATGATCTGATCCAGCTTGTTGCCTTATTCGCGTCGGTAGGCGGTAAGCCAGCGCCTGCTCTGGCGACCTCTGCTATTGGTTTGCCAGGGGTGCCGACCGCCTTACAGCGAAAGAGTGCGATCTTGAGCCATCCTGTGTTCTCAAGCATTCAGTCTGAGACCGACATGCTGAGATACTTGCGCAAACTGTCAGACAAGGACTTGGCCTTAGATCGAACCATGATTCCGCTTGGTTCATGCACGATGAAGCTCAATGCAACCGTCGAGATGATCCCGGTTACTTGGCCCGAGTTTGCATTGATTCATCCCTTTGCGCCCGCTGACCAAACCAAGGGCTATCAGCATATGATTGAGCGCTTGTCTAAGGATCTTTGCGAAATTACTGGTTATGACGCGATTAGTTTGCAGCCTAACTCTGGTGCGCAGGGCGAATACGCAGGTCTGCTCGCGATTAGAGCCTATCACCGCGCGAATGGTCAGCACCAGCGTGACGTCTGTTTGATTCCTTCTTCTGCTCACGGTACGAACCCTGCTTCCGCGAACATGGTGGGCATGGAAGTTGTTGTGGTGGCGTCGGACGCCAACGGCAACGTCGATCTTGAGGACCTCAAAGCGAAGATTGCCAAAGTGGGCGATCGGCTAGCGGCTCTGATGGTGACGTATCCGTCGACACACGGCGTCTTTGAAGAGTCCATCACCAGCATTTGCGACATGATTCACGCAGCGGGTGGCCAGGTTTATATGGACGGTGCCAACATGAACGCCATGGTCGGCGTGGCTCAGCCAGGAAAATTTGGCGCGGATGTGTCGCATTTGAATCTGCACAAGACCTTCTGCATCCCACACGGCGGGGGTGGCCCAGGTGTGGGGCCTGTCGGAGTGCGCAGTCATCTCGCTCCCTTCTTGCCTGGCGTGGTGGGTGAGCAAGGCACGATGCTTCAAGGTGCCGCGGTGGGCCCTGTCTCTGCCGCACCGTTTGGTTCTGCCAGTATCTTGCCTATCCCCTTTGTGTATATATCTTTAATGGGCGCAGAAGGCTTGCGTCGCGCAACGGAGGTCGCAATCTTGAGCGCGAACTATGTCGCGCGTAAGCTCATAGGACACTTTCCTGTACTGTACGCTGGCCGCAATGGTCGTGTGGCGCACGAATGCATCTTGGATATACATGACATCAAGGAGTCCTCGGGCGTGACCGCTGAAGACATCGCTAAGCGTTTGATGGACTACGGCTTTCATGCTCCGACCATGAGCTTTCCTGTGGCGGGTACCTTGATGGTTGAGCCAACCGAGTCAGAGGGGCTCGCTGAGTTAGATCGTTTTGTCGATGCCATGATTGCTATTCGCGCAGAGATTGCACAGATCGAGCGTGGCGAAAGAGATCGGGCCGATAACGTGCTGAAGAATGCACCGCATACGGCCAAGATGCTTTTGGCAGAGGAGTGGCATCATGACTATCCACGACAGCAGGCTGCATATCCCCTTGCGAGTTTGCGCGATGCAAAATATTGGCCGCCAGTGGGTCGCGTGGACAATGCTTGGGGCGATCGTAATTTAGTGTGTGCGTGTTTGCCGATCGAAGCCTATGCCTAAGAGGCCTATGCTTGCTTGGTAAAGAAATAACCCGCCAGATGGCGGGTTATTTCTTTTTGGCGGGCTGAGTGCTTAGGGTTATTTCCCTGCTTTCGACAGAGTTGTTGCAAACTCGCGCAATAGTTTAAAAAAGTTATCGACCATTGATTCCAACGCATCGCGTTCAATGCCCCCGTAAGCGCTGATATCCATTTCTAGTACCGCTTGCTCGGCATCGTTCAGTAAGGCACGTGCCCAGCGATTGCGCTGGTTCCACTCGTTGATCGCACTCAATGCAATCTGTGGATTTTTCGGGAAGGTGGCGCGCATCAATACATCTTCGCACGTACGATCGTCACCACAACCCAGGAAGATGAACTCAATTTTTTCGGCGCCAGTTTCGGCAGTACCAATCTTGAGCACACGATCGCCGTTCTTATCGCGACTCTCGTCGTAACTAAAGTCAGAAGCGCTTAATAGGCTGGTTAGCACCGCTGGATCAAGATGTTTGATGACAGCGCTCTCATCGGGGGCCTCTTGCGACGCAGGAGATCGCTCAGCGAGCCATCCGGTGGGGAGCGTTGTGCGCAGCCATTTGGCAAATGGTTCGCCAGGCATGCGTTGGCCATTTAATCGAAAGTCTCCGTCCTGAATATTGAAATGCGCAACAAGCTTGTTATTTTGTGCGCGACCAAGTTTGAGTTGAAAGGCTTGGTCAAGTACTTTACGAGTTTCTTGATCCGCTTTGGTTTTTATCTGAGTCGGATTGGCTCCGGGCGTCTGAAGGGCTTGCGCGAACGCCGCGTTCAGCATGGGCGTCGACAGACTGAGGGTCGCATCGAGCTCCTTGAGGGGCGTGCCTTGTAAGCCGATACCGCCCGGGTTGATTTCCGAGGGGCTGAGCGTAAACGCCAGCGATAGTTGGCTGCGGCCTTGATTCGTTTTCCAACTGAGCGGACTGAGGCTTAGGGTGGGACTTGTTTTACTTAAGGTTGCGATGTGTTGCCAAAATCTCTTTGTATCGGCTGCTGCCGCTGACTGATTCTCGGCGCCACCCAGTAGTTTTCGCAGAAAATAACTATCCTGCAGGTCGACCAGAGACCGTAGCGCGGTCCCATTGAGTTTTTCATACCCGAGAGATAGGGAGAATTCTCCCCAAGCCTTATCGTTCAGCCGGAGTGCGCCGATCTCCGCGGTCGTGATGCCCCCTAGCAATTCGTTTGCTTCGCGCAAGTCGCTACGCATCACAAACCGTTGCAACCCTAGGCTTAAGGAGTCGAGCGAAGCCCAGTTTAGACTTCCTATCCGAACATCACGCGTTCCGATTTGCATGCCGGTTTGCGTGGCGCGGGTGTCCGTTGACCATTGCAAGCCTTTGACCTCTAGCGCAAGCTTTCCATCACTAAGCGTTAGACCGTCGAGGCTGCTATTGCTTTTGAAGAAACTGAAACTTGGCCCAATACGCGCCGAAAATTCTGCTGCGCCTAGTTTTAAGCGCAGAGTGTCTTGGGTGTAGTCAAAGGGTAGGACTGTCCATCGAACTGTGGCGACACCTTCGCGCGTGACATGCGTGGTGCCGGAAATAGGAGAGCGTCCACCGGTGGAGGAAAACAAGGCCTCGGTCATCGCATTGTTCAGCACGGCTGTTTGAATGACTGCGCCCGTACGCGAGAAGTCCCCGCGCTGGATGCGCGACCAAGGCCAGGGCCCGTGTTCTATTTGATTTGACCAGAGAATTTCGCGACGATCAGCTTGATTGTCCTGCTTAGTGAGTGTCAGCGCATAGATGGCACGACTAGAAAATATGCCACGCTCATAGCTGCGCAAGGACAGCTGTGCCTGATCCGTCCAACTGCGAGCCAAAGAAACGTTGATTGATTCGGCCGCTGCCTTGGATTGCCCTTCGATATGTACACCGGCGTACCAACTTAACCCGGCATATAAAATCGCTACGGCGGCGACTAGGCCCGCTGCACCGATTTGTTTTTTCTTCATGACGATGGCGTCCGTAGTGCGGGTTGTATTAATTGACAGGATCCGTGCGACGATCGTACTGCACAATGTCGTAGGCAAGGCCGTTTTCAGGCGGATGGCTAAGGCGTGAGACCTCTTTCCATTCTTTTGGGTCTAGTAAAGTAAAAAATGCATCGCCCTCGACGACTGCCTGAACTTCTGTGGCGACGACATGATCTGCATGCGGGAGTGCCTGCTGGTAGATTTGTGCGCCACCGATAATATAGGCATCTTCATTGGGTGCCAAACGCCCCAGCGCTTCATCGATACTTGCAACGAACTCAGCACCCGCAGCGGCTTTAGTCGTGTCGCGACTAATGACGATATTGCGACGGCCGGGTAGGGGACGACCCAAGGAGTCCCACGTTTTGCGTCCCATGATGATGGGGTGACCGAGCGTGGTGCGCTTGAAGTGTGCAAGGTCGCCTGCGAGCTTCCATGGCAGCGTGTTGTCACGGCCGATCGTGCGGTTCTGCGCGTAGGCGACAATCAGGCTTAGGGACATAGCTTGCTCAGTCTCAACGTATTACACCGCTACCGGGGCTTTGATATGCGGATGATGGTTGTAGTTTTCGATGATAAAGTCTTCGTAGCGATAATCGAACAGCGAGTCCGGTTTGCGTTGAATGACGAGCTGTGGGTAAGGGTGGGGCTCGCGCGAAAGCTGTAGCTCGACTTGGTCAAAATGGTTACTGTATATGTGGCAATCACCGCCCGTCCACACAAAGTCACCGACTTCAAGCCCGCACTGTTGCGCCACCATGTGCGTCAGAAGCGCGTAGCTTGCGATGTTGAAAGGTACACCAAGAAAAATATCAGCACTGCGCTGGTACAGCTGGCACGAGAGTTTGCCGTCTGCTACATAAAACTGAAAAAACGCATGGCAGGGCGGTAGGGCCATGTTCTTAATTTCACCTACATTCCATGCCGACACGATCAGACGGCGTGAGTCAGGCGTTTTTTTG
>JBILHV010000138.1:0-5247 GCA_044350305.1 Burkholderiaceae bacterium | reverse complement strand
CAATCGATTACCTCGCACCCGGTCACGGATTCCTGATGAGCAATACGCAAGAAATCGTTGATCGACTCATCATTCATCGCTTGGGACGTGAGAACAAGGTCTTGGCGGCCTTACGCGGGGCAAGCCAACCCTTGCCACTCGAAGAGCTCGTCAAGCACGCCTACGCCGACACAGATCAACGCCTGCATAAAGTGGCCATGCGCTCGCTTCAAGCACACCTTGATAAACTGGCATCAGAGGGGCGTGCACATCACCACAACGGTGCCTGGAGCCCCAGCCACTAGAAACAGTCGTAGGAAGATTCATGGATCGCCGACGCTTTATTTGCCATACCGCCATCGCAGCGGGAGCAGCCACGTCACCGGCAACCTTATTCGCGCAGAAGGCCCCGACGACATTTCGCTGGGTTCCAGCCAGCGACCTCTCAATACTTGATCCGTCCTACACCACGGCAGCGATCACAGCCACGCATGCCTTGATGGTCTTTGACACACTGTACGGGCTCGACGCGCAGTATCAGCCCCAACCCCAAATGATAGACAGCGAACAAGTCGACCACGACGGCTTACGCTGGACATTGCAATTGCGAGAGGGGCTGATGTTTCACGACGGATCGCCCGTACGTGCGCAAGATGCCGTTGCCAGCATCAAGCGTTTTGGTGCGAGAAATTTAATCGGTCAAACACTTTTTTCTTGCCTAGATACGCTTAGCGCAACGTCAGACCGCTCGCTCGAGTTTAAGTTGACACGCCCTTTTTCTCTGTTGAGCGTCACCCTCGCCTCGGCCGCGGCATCGATCATGCCAGAACGTCTGGCCAACGCACCAGACAACATCGCGATCAAAGAAGTCATCGGAAGTGGTCCTTTCCGATTTTTGCCTAACCGCTGGGTCTCAGGGTCGCAGGTCGTCTACCAAAAATCCGCCGAGTATCGTCCGCGCATCTCAGGACAGGCAAGCAATACAGCAGGCCCCAAGATTGCTCATATTGATGAAGTGCGTTGGCAAATCATCCCGGATCGCGCAACGGCAGTGGCTGCGCTACAAAACAATGAAGTAGACGGCATTGAAATTATCGACAACGAGTTCATCCCGACGTTGCGAAAAAATAAACAGATCGAGTTGATAAAGGCCCCCCTACCTTCAATTTTCATCCTCAGATTTAATCATCTGCATGCACCGTTCGATAACCCAGCTATGCGTCGCGCAATCTTATCGGTCATCAATCAAACTGACTACATGATGGCCGCCAATGGCGCAGACTTCCCCGAGTACTGGAATGATCAGTGCGGGGTGTTCGCGCCAGGCACTCCAATGGCATCAACAGCTGGCATGGATAAATTGACTGGCAAGCGAGACCTCGCACGCGCAAGAAAGCTCATCAAAGACTCAGGATATGCTGGACAGCCCATTATCATTTTGGATCCGGTCGATACCGCGCCCTATCACGCTTGCGCTCTGGTCACCGAAGATCTATTCAAACAGTTAGGCATCAAAACCGAATTGCGCGCGATGAACTGGGGCAGTTATCTGCAACGCCGCAACAATCAGAACAGCCCCACAGCGGGCGGATGGCACATTGGATTCACCGCGCTGGTTGGCACGGGCAATTTAGATCCCGTGAGCAATCCAGCCATACGCGGTACAGGAAAGCTCGGCTGGTTTGGTTGGCCCACAAACGACACCTTAGAGAAGCTCAGGCAAGACTGGCTATTTGCACCCACGCTACAGGCGCGTCAGGCCATCTGTCGCGACATACAAATTCAAGTCATGGAAGACGTCCCCTATATTCCGCTGGGCGCCGTCTATAACTTGACAGCTCTCAGAAAGAATTGGAACGATTTTCAGCCACAAGGGCCTGCGTTTTTTACTCTGCGACGCACTTAAGCCTTTAGCAAGCGTGTGCGCATTTTCCCAAGCAAGCTTTCCAGATCATCGACGTATGTAAAGACCGCCGGAATCACTAATAAGCTCAGCAGTGTCGATGTCATCAAACCTCCGATCACCGCAATCGACATTGGCGCGCGAAAACTTGGGTCAGAGCCCCAGCCGAGCGCAATAGGTAGCATGCCCGCCGTCATGGCGATGGTAGTCATCACAATCGGCCTCGCACGTTTATGACAGGCATCGATCAGCGCAGCATTACGCTCCAGCCCTTGCCGACGAGCCGTGATCGCGTACTCAACCAACAGGATCGAATTCTTGGTGACGACCCCCATCAGCATCAGCAACCCAATGAGCGATGGCATAGAGAAACTCATGCCGGTCGCGAGCAGTGCCACAAAGGCACCACCAATCGACAGAGGTAATGCCCCCAAAATCGTAATCGGCTGCAGAAAGTCGTGAAACAGCAGAACCAAAATCATATAAATACAAAGCAATCCAATTGCCATGGCAAGTCCGAAGCTGGCAAACAATGCCTGCATCTCTTTTGTATCCCCTAACTCAGCTCGCGTGACGCCTGCGGGTAAATTAATCAAACTTGGCAAAGCAATCGCGTCCGCAAATACTTCGCCCAAAGGTCGCCCCCCCAGCTCCACATCCAGCACGACATTTCGACTGCGATTTAGACGATCAATTTGCGCAGGTCCGCTATCCATCGAAAAGGTCACGACATTACCCAGCAAGGTTGGACCATAGCGACCAGGAACGGTCAAGCGCTCTAGGGCCGAGATATCGGCACGAACCGAGTCCGGCAGCTTGACACGAATGGGGATCTGCCTTTCGGATAGATTCAGTTTAGCCAAGCCAATCTCGTAGTCCCCACTCGTCGCCACGCGCAAGGTTTCGGCAATGCTCTGGGCCGTGACGCCCAAGTCTGCTGCACGTGCGAAATTTGGTCGTACGATCAGCTCGGGCCGCACGAGGCTAGCCGACGAAGTCACCGAGCCAATCCCCTGGAGAGTTCGTAAGTCACGCTCAACCGCTTGCGCTGCTTTACTCAACGCATGAGCATCCTCGCTTTGTAGGACGATTTGCATTTTGCTGCCAGCATCTTGCGGCCCGACCGTAATACGGACACCGGGCTCTCGACCAAGTAGCTCGCGAATATCACCTTCAATTTCCTGTTGATTTTTTTTACGATCTGAGCGATGCGTCAATTGCACAGTCAGGGTCGCCTTACGCACTTCTGCCGCGGAGCCTCTCGCAAAGGCATCGCCCGACACACCCCCTCCCACCGAACTAAAAATATGCTTGACGTCGGGTATTATCTCGAGTTTTTGACGCACACGCTCGGCGGCACGCAAGGTATCTTCAAGCGTGCTGCCTGGAGCCCGCTCAATGTTAACCATTGTTTGTCCGCGATCTGCAGGAGGCACAAAGCCCTTAGGTAGGAGTGGCACGAGCGACAACGATCCAACAAAAAAAATAGTCGCCATCAATACGGTCTTAAATCTATTACCTAGACACCATTGGACCGACGCCAAATAGTGGCGCATCACCCAACCATCGGCTTCGTGCTCGCCCACAGCTTTGCTGGGCTTCATCAAATAAGCGGCCATCATTGGCGTCAAAAGACGCGCGACGAGCAAGGATGCAAGAATGGCTAGCACAGCTGTCCAGCCGAATTGTTTAAAGAATTTTCCTGGGATACCATCCATGAATGCTGTAGGCAAAAATACAGCCACCAAGGCAAAAGTCGTCGCAATCACCGCCATGCCGATTTCATCCGCAGCATCCAGTGCAGCCTGAAAAGGTGACTTCCCCATACGAAGGTGTCGCGCAATGTTCTCCACCTCAACAATCGCGTCATCCACCAAGATTCCCACCACTAACGCCAGCGACGTGAGCGTCACCATGTTCAGGGTAAAACCAAAAAAATAAATACCTAAAAAAGCGGGGAGGATTGAAAGTGGCAGTGCCGCAGCGGACACAATCGTTGCGCGCCAGTCCCTTAAAAAATACCAAACAACCAAGACAGCCAAAATTGCACCTTCGTACAAGAGGTGCATCGAGCCTGCAAAGTTTTCCTCGGTAACCGTCACATTATTAATCTGCTCGGTAAACTCAATATCGCGATTCTGCAAAGCAAGCGACGCGATCACTTTGTGTACATTTTTTGCTAAGGACACTTCATCGGCACCCTTGCTGCGCATGATCTCAAACGCCACCACCGGCTTGCCGTTCACCAAGGCGATTGAGCGACGCTCTGCAGTCGTATCCTCAATTTTGGCAAGCTGTCCGAGTCGCACTCGGCGACCATCCTGCAATGAGATATCCAATGCTGCCAGCTCGGCTGCGCTCGCCGCGGTCGCAATGGTCCGAACCGACTGCTCCGCTCCGCCAATATCGCCGCGACCACCCGGGGACTCCAGTTGAACCTGTTTGAGTCGACGAGAGATATCAGAGGCGGCTACCCCTAAGGCGGCCATCTTGAGAGGATCTAGTTCGATACGGATCTCTCTGTTTAAACCGCCAATTCGTTTAACACGGCCCACTCCGTTTACTGCCAATAACTGCTTAGTCACCGTATTATCAATAAACCAAGACAGCCCTTCTTGATCTAGACGAGAGGAGGTCAAGGCATAGGTCATGAGCGGGCGTCCCGCCGTCGTGGTGCGCAAGACACTGGGCTCTTTTACATCAGCGGGCAAGTCTGCGCGCACACGTGTGACCGCATCGCGCACGTCATTGACAGCCTCCATCACATTCTTTTCTAGGTTGAACTCGACTGTGATGACAACTGTGCCCTCTAATATCTTTGTGTACAGGTTTTTGATTCCCTGAAGGGTAGCAATTGAATTTTCAATCTTGCGAGCAACTTCTGTCTCCAGGGTCGCGGGAGCAGCTCCCGGCAAGCTCGCTTCGACCGTCACCATGGGTAACTCGATGTCGGGAAAGTCTTGCACACCAATCGCCCGAAACGACAACACGCCAGCAATCGACAGCAGAATGAACAGCAGGATCGCTGGAATAGGATGACGAATCGAAAAGGCGGAAAAATTCATCGCGTCGCCTATTTTGCTTCAGACGTGGCGGGTGACTGCGCTGAGGCAATCGCGATCGCGTCATCGTTATTGAGAAAACCAGCTCCAGACTCTGCGATGACGTCGCTTTCCTCAACACCCTTGAGAATCTCCACGCGCGCGCCAAGTCTGCGACCTACCTCAACCCGAACTTGTGAAACACGCGCTGCATCTCGAACTTTAAAGACATAACTAAAACCATCGCGCATGACGACTGACTCTTGAGGCAAGGTCAGCACCCGCGTATTGCCCAACTCAAACTCACCACTCGCAAACATTCCT
>JBILHV010000137.1:0-5266 GCA_044350305.1 Burkholderiaceae bacterium | reverse complement strand
CTGGTGCAAGAAGCACTCGACGCGGGCGTGGTCGGTGTGTCGACCGGCTTGTATTACGCCCCCGCTCAGGAAGCTACCGCGAGTGAAGTGCAAGCAGTTTTTGAGCCCTTGCGCGGAACCACCGCCGTGATCGCTTCACACATCCGGGACGAAGCGGAGCACGTACTTGAAGCGATGACCGAGGCCATGTCGATTGCCAATGCATTAGGCGTGCGTCAGATTATCTCGCACCACAAAGTCAATGGCCGTGCCAATCACGGACGCTCAACCGAAACGCTCGCGCTTGTTGATGAGGCACGCACCCGGATGGATGTGTGCATGGACTGCTACCCCTATGTCGCTTCGTCGACCATCTTGCGGCAAGATAATGTGGAGCAAGCCTCCCGCACACTCATCGCATGGTCAACACCGAAGCCAGAGACGGCTGGGCGCTATGTAGACGAGTTACTCAAGGAACAGAACCTCGAGTTCAGCGAATTCTTGGCTTCGCTGCAGCCCGCAGGTGCGATTTATTTCTCGATGGATGAAGCAGATGTCGAGCGCATCATGGCGCACCCAGAAACCATGATTGGTTCCGACGGCCTTCCGCACGACACATTTCCGCATCCACGGCTTTGGGGTGCCTTCCCCAGAGTTCTTGGGCACTACTCACGCGATCGGAAAATATTCCCGCTCGAGACCGCAATTTATAAGATGACAGGCATGCCGGCCGCAAAATTTGGCCTAAAAAATCGTGGCCTGATTGCTGAAGGCTATGCCGCCGACCTCGTCGTATTTGATCCCGAACAGGTGCGCGATTGCGCAACCTTTGCGAACCCCAAACTACCCGCGGCAGGCATTCAACGCGTGTACGTCAATGGGGTAGCCAGCTGGCGCAATGGTGCCTCGACCGGCGCCCGCGCCGGTCAGGTGATACGCCGCAACTAGGTCAAGACCAACAGACTTACTTGAGCAACACCTCCTGGGTCATGCGATCGCGTAAGCGATCCATGAAACCCAGGCATTGTTCAAGCTGGCTAATCTCGATGTATTCATTAGGCTTGTGTGCGACGGCGATATCGCCAGGTCCGACCACGACACAGGGGATACCGGCTTTATGCAGCCATCCCGCATCCGTCGCAAACGAGACACGACCTAACAAATTGTTTTTAACTAACGACGTTCCCAAGTATGTGATGGGCGCGTCTTCAGCCGTTGCCAATGGTGCGGAGTTCGATATGGTCTCAAACGAAATATCCGCATCGGCGGAAAACTTACGCATCTCAACCTTGAGCATTTCAGCGTGCTCTTGAATCTGTTGAATCAAGGCGTCAGAATTACCTTGCGGCAAGGTGCGGCAGTCAAAAATGAACTCACAATCTTTTGCAACAATGTTGGGTGCTGTGCCACCGCGGATCACTCCCGTTTGCATCGTGCCATGTGCAATCTTGAACATCGGATCAAACGGGCCGTCTTTTTGAATCTGTAACGCCATCGTACGAATTTTTTCAATTAACCGAGCGGCATATTCGATTGCACTGACCGCCTCAGGCGCCATCGAGGAGTGCGCTTCTAAACCACGGACTCGGCAACGCGTCACGCGCATCCCTTTATGCCCTGTCATCACCTGCATGCCCGTTGGCTCGCCCACGAAACATCCCGCAGGACGAATACCCGCCTCGGCCAAATCACGAATGAGTGTTTGCACACCAATACAACCGACTTCTTCGTCGTAGGTCAAACCGATATTCAGTGGTTGCTTTAAATCGCTATTCATAAATGCAGGCACCATGGCGAGCGACGCTGCGATATAGCCCTTCATATCCACAGCACCTCGCCCATAAATTTTGCCGTCTGCAATATGAGCCTTAAACGGATCTGTATTCCAGGCCTGGCCATCGACTGGCACCACATCGGTATGCCCGCACAACACGATTCCACGAGCCTTGGGGTCGCCCAACGTCGCGAAGAGGTTAGCTTTGCGTTTTTCTGCGTCATAAGACAAGCGGACCGGTATACCCAAGGCCTGCAAATGATCACGAACGTACTCAATCAACCCGAGATTAGATTCCCGACTTGTGGTGTCAAAGCCGACAAGTGTTTGAAGAAGCTCGATTGTTTTCTGAACGGTCGGGGAATAAGTCATAAGTCCGCTTTATTGAGGGCAAAGTATTTTTATACCACTGCCAGTCCTTGGATCACCACACATATGAGTGCCGATTAGTCAAAAACAAAGCAGATCGTCTATTCTTTAGTATCGCTTTGATATTAATTGCCAGTCTTTATATAGGGTTAGCCATGAATACCCAGATTTCGAAGGGAAATGGACTTGCGTTGTATCCAAACCCGATCGCCGCTAAACCACAAGACCAGTATGGTCAAGCCAAGGAAGCGATCCTGCACTGCGCGGGCTTTGATGCAGCAGAAAAAGAAATCTCAGGCTGGCCTGGCTATCACGCGACAGCGCTGCACACTCTCCCCGTTCTTGCAAAAAAACTGGGCATCGCCGCCCTGTACTACAAGGATGAAAGTACGCGTTTCGGACTCAAAAGCTTTAAAGCACTTGGCGGTGCCTATGCGGTGTTTCGTCTGATCCAGCAAGCAATTGCCGCTCAACATCCAGGCCACTTAGCGACTCCCAAAGAAATTTTGTCTGGTCAGTATTCGGACATCGTCTCGAAGATGACGGTCACCTGTGCAACGGATGGCAATCATGGTCGCTCCGTCGCTTGGGGCGCACAGTTATTCGGTTGCCATTGCGTGATTTACATCCACGCCACGGTCAGCGAAGGTCGCCGTGCCGCGATTGCTTTCTATGGCGCCGAAGTCATCCGTGTTCCAGGCAATTACGATGATTCCGTGCACCATGCCGCTGAACAGGCTGCGAAAAACGGTTGGACGGTTGTGTCCGATACCACCTATGAAGGCTACCGTGATATCCCCATCGATGTCATGCACGGCTATGGCGTCATGTCGCGCGAGCTGATCGAACAACTTGGGCACAAAGCCCCAACACACGTACTGGTTCAGGCTGGGGTCGGTGCACTGGCCGCGTCGGTATGCGCAGCGTTCTGGCAAGAATGGGGTCCCGCCCGCCCCTCCTTTGTCATTATCGAACCTGAGCGTGCCGATTGCTTTTTCCAAAGCGGGTTAGTCGGCAAGCCTGTCGCTGTATTGGGCGACTTGGATACTGTCATGGCTGGCTTGGCCTGCGGTGAAGTCTCTCCCGTCGCGTGGGATATTCTCAAGCACGGTATTAATCACTACGCTACGTTGTCGGATGCTCATGCGCTCGAAGCGATGCGAGTCTTTGCCAATCCAAACGCCTCTGATCCAAAAATTGTCTCAGGCGAAACCGGCAGCACGGGGCTTGGGCTACTGCTCGCAGCACAAGGAAACACACAGGTCTGGAGTGCTCTAGGTTTGAACGCACACTCACGCGTATTGCTCATCGGAAGTGAAGGCGACACGGACCCAACCATTTACAAGAAAGTGGTCGGCCGCTCCGCAGAGGAGGTGTTAGCGTGACCCCATCAACTTTAGCGATTAACGGCGACCGCATGATGCGCCAACTACAGCAACTCGCCAAGATAGGACTCACCGAGACAAAAGCCTGCTGCCGCCTGGCGCTCACCGACGATGACAAACTCGGTCGAGACTTAGTGATCGCCTGGATGAAAGAACTGGATATGACAGTGACTGTCGATCCTATCGGGAATATTTTCGGTGTGCGTGCAGGCCTACAGCCTGACTTACCGCCTGTGATGACAGGCTCGCACATTGATACGGTTCGCACCGGCGGCTTCTATGATGGCAACTACGGCGTACTCGCTGGACTTGAAGTCGTCGCGACGCTCAATGATGCGAGACAACCAACCCAACGATCATTAGTTGTGGGGGTGTTCACCAACGAGGAAGGCGCTCGCTTTGCGCCTGATATGCTGGGGTCGCTCGTATACGTAGGCGGAATGCCCCTTGACGAAGCCCTCGCCATCAAAGCGATCGACGGCGCACAACTCGGCGACGAATTAGAACGTATTGGCTACAACGGCAAGGCGCCACTTGGCGCCAACATGCCTCATGCATTCATTGAATTACATATCGAACAAGGGCCAATCCTCGATATTGAAGGTATAAAAATTGGCGCGGTCGAAAACCTCCAAGGTATTTCTTGGCAGGAACTCACCATTGTGGGTCAATCTAATCACGCAGGCACCACTCCAATGTACTTGCGTCACGACGCGGGTTACGCAGCAAGTGCCATCGCGACGTTCGTGCGTGACTTGACTCGCAAGATGGGCGGACATCAGGTCGGCACTGTCGGAAAAATCGACCTCACGCCAAATCTGATCAACGTGATTGCAGCCCGTGCGGTCATGACGGTTGACCTGCGCAACACGGACGAAAGTTTGCTGAAACAAGCAGAAATGGCATTCGAAGAGTTTGTAAAAGAACTCGCGCAATCTGAAGGCGTCACCATTACCTCGCGTCGCTTGGCTCGCTTTGAACCGGTTTTGTTCGATACCGCGCTGGCGGATCGCATCGCACATCACGCCAAAGCCCTAGGCCTCAGTCAGCGACGAATGACCTCAGGCGCCGGGCACGATGCACAGATGCTTGCACGTGTCTGTCCAACATCGATGATTTTTGTGCCGAGCGTCGGTGGCATTAGCCATAACCCAGCAGAGCATACCGAACCCGAAGATCTGATTGCCGGCGCCAATGTGCTGCTCGCGACCCTGACCGAACTCGCAAACTAGGAGAGATAGACATGACTCGAATCGTCACCGTCGGCGCTGCACAGCTAGGTCCTATCCAACGCGCGCATTCACGCAAAGAGGTCGTCGCGCGCCTACTGTCCTTGCTTGAACAAGGCGCTCGTCATGGCTGTGACCTAGTGGTCTTTCCAGAACTCGCGCTCACCACTTTTTTTCCGAGATGGTTTTTTGAGTCACAAGCTGAAATCGATACCTTCTATGAAGCGCAAATGCCCGGACCAGAGACACAAGTTCTTTTCGATACCGCACGCAAGTTGAAGGTTGGATTTTATTTAGGCTACGCAGAACTCACACAGGAGGATGGCCGCACCCGTCGCTTTAATACCTCGATTCTGGTTGACCAAACCGGAGCGATTGTCGGCAAATATCGCAAAGTTCACCTGCCAGGTCATGCCGAGCACGAGCCTTGGCGCCAGTTCCAGCATCTGGAGAAGCGCTATTTCGAAACGGGTAATTTAGGCTTCCCGGTTTTCCGTGCCTTTGGGGGAATTATCGGCATGGCAGTCTGT
>JBILHV010000135.1:0-5295 GCA_044350305.1 Burkholderiaceae bacterium | reverse complement strand
CGGCGTGTTGTCCTGCCAGACGACCAAACACCAAGCCTCTCATCACAGAGGTTGCTCCGGTGTATTTCCCGTAATAAAGACCCATGGTTTCTCCCGCCGCATAAAGACCTGAGATGGGTCTTCCATCAGTGTCCAGTACTTGCGCGTTGGAGTTGCAGCGCAAACCACCGAAGGTGAAGCAATTGGCAGCGCTGATTGGCCAAGCGCGGTAGGGCCCTTGATCGATCGGCAGTGCCCAATTTGATTTCGGAGGGGTGAGGCCTTCGGTGCAAAGACCATCTAACTCGAGCGGCTTGAAGTTCCCTTTCTTTGTGGCCTTGTTATATTGACCGACGGTCTCGACCAGCTGTGCAGAGGGAATGCCCAGCTTATTCGCAAGCTCTTCGATGGTATCTGCGGTGATAGGTTTTTGATCGCTTCGCACCGTGCGCTGCCAGTTCGGGACCAAATCAAGTTTCTGGTCGCAGATGACGTAGGACACACCACCTGGCAATTCATTAATGAGTCTGGCGATATTTTCATAGATGGCATCAACCGTATTGGATGCTTCATCGATAAATCGTTTGCCCGCTGTGGTGACAAGGATGCCGTAGGGAAATACAAACACGATGGGCTCAGGCTGGCCGGATCGAGGATCGATCGGCTCGGCATGATATTCGGAGAAATCACCACAAGGTGCAGCTCCAATCCCGAGCGCCATTTTGATGCCTTCGCCCTTGTTGTAATAGCCTCCACGCGCGATGGGGCGGATATAGCGACTTTTTGCGCCGTAATAAAGCGCTTGCATCTCCTGATTACCCTCGAAGCCACCGCAGGCCAGCATGACCTTACCCATGAACTTTATGCTTCGGGTTTGGTTGTTGGATGCCTGCAGGCCACAGACGGTTCCATCTTCGCTTTGAATCAGCTTTACAGCTGTCGTTTCATAAAAGAATTTGACGCCAAGGCTCTCACCTGCCTTAACGAGTGCCTCGACCAGCGCCCATCCCCCGCCCACTGGCATGAGTCGGGTCGTGGATTGCGTAATCAAATAAGTAGGCATGTCCGAATAGGTAATGCCGAACTTCTTTAACCAAGTAAGTGCATTGCCTGCCTCAGACGAGAGCGTAGAAATGAGCTCCGGATCAGTGAAGCCAAGTGAGCGAACAATGGCTGAACGATTTTCGTGACTGTCCCCAGCCTCTTGCACCAAACTTGGATCGAGGTGAAATCCACTGTTCGCCATGAAGTGATCTTCCAGATCATCGGCCACTTCGGTTTCGTTTTTCATGCGCATCAGCGCTTCGGTCCAGCGGGTATTGCCGCCACGATCCTCGATCGTGGCGCGTTCTAGTACGGCGACTTTCAAACCGCTCTCTGCTGCCGAAACTGCTGTCGCGAGACCTGCGATCCCGCAGCCAACGACGATCAAATCAAATTTGTGTTCCATAGATTGCCTCAGGTTTTGATGGCGAACGGATCTCTCGCCATATTCGAATAATCGATCATGATATTTTTAGGAGCTAGGAATTCGTCCAGTGCCCATTCGCTTCGTTCGCGACCAAAACCGCTGTCCTTAAAGCCGCCGAACGGCGCCTGAACCGCTACAGCCCGGTAGGTGTTTACCCAAACACTCCCCGCACGAATTGCTTTGGACACACGCATCGCACGATTCAGGTTGGACGTCCAAATCCCAGCGGCGAGTCCATACTTGGTGTCATTGCCAATTGAAATAGCGTCTTCTTCGGTTTCAAAAGGAATGACGGACAGCACGGGCCCAAAAATCTCTTCTTGTGCCAACTCCATTGAATTGTCGACATCTCGAAAAATCGTTGGTTGAACAAAAAGGCCTTTGCCAAGTGCGGGGCCCGTTGCGCGGTTACCGCCAGCCACCAGCCTGGCGCCCTCTTTGACGCCATTTTCAATACAACGCATCACACGGTTAAATTGAGGCTCGTTGGCTAGCGTACCCATTTCCGTCTTTTGATTGATGGGATCGCCAAGAACAATGCTCGCGGATTTTTCAATTAGGGTTTTGACGATTTTCTCGTAGACGGACTTCTGAACCAAAAGCCGCGAACCCGCAATACATGTCTGGCCGGTCGCTGCAAAAATTCCTGCAAAGGCTCCGACCACTGCCTTATCTAAGTCGGCATCTTCGAAAATAATGTTTGGCGACTTTCCCCCTAACTCGAGGGTCACGGGAATCAACTGTCGACCACACTGTGCTGCGATCTCTCGACCGACTCCAGGACTACCGGTAAAGCTAACTCGATCAATACGACCAGAGCTCGTCAGCGCCTTTCCGACACGCATGTCACCCGTCACAACATTGATGACCCCCTTTGGAAAGCCTGCTCTTTCAACGAACTTAGCAAACTCAAGGGTTGTGACCGATGCATGCTCAGAGGGCTTGATGACCACGCAGTTGCCTGCTGCAATCGCAGGCGCAAGTTTATTAGACAACAACCCCATCGGCGAATTCCATGCCGTAATCAGCACTGACACACCGAGGGGCTCACGTGTAGCGTAGTCAAGAATATCTGGTTGATCCAGTGGAATCACCTTGCCCCACAATTTATCGGCGGACCCCGCAAAAAAACGATATTGGCGGGCTGCGAAGAGCATTTGGCTGCTCGTTTCGCGGATAACTTTGCCGTTGTCAGTGCTTTCGAGCACTCCCATCCTTGCGGCATCGGCTTCAAGTAGCTCAGCCAGCTTATTTAGCAGGCGTGCGCGCTCAGCTCCTGACGTTTTAGACCACACGCCATCGAAAGCGGCGCGCGCGCAATCAATTGCTCTGGCCACTTGCGCCTCAGTGGCTTGCGGAACCTCAGCCCATACCTCTTGTGTATACGGATTAATCGCAGGAAAGTATTCTTGGTTACTGTCCTTAACCCATTCGCCATTAATAAATAATTCGTATCTCATGTAATGATTCCTATCGGCCAAATAGTTTTGTCTTGACAGCGGTCGCGCTACCGCAGAGGAGGCAGGTCCAGGCGGACGATCTCACTTCCGAGCGATGAACTGGCGACGGGGTATTTTTGAAGGACCAGGGGATCATGCCCCGGAATGACATGATCGGGGCCATCCGCCAACAACTCACAGGTCTCCCAGGCCTTAATCGTGTCGTGCAAATTAAAGAAAACTGGGAACGGATTTTTCTGTTGATAATTCAAATAAAAGTGCGACGCATCGGACGCAAGAACAACCCATCCACGTTGTGTTCGGACACGCACAATTTGCATGCCTGGTGTGTGGCCACCTACTGAATGAAGGGCCACGCCATCTGTAATATTCTCCGCGCCAGCATGGTGATACGTCACCGCACCCGCATATAAACGCTTGATCACGGTGCAGACATCATCCACGAGAAAGAAGTTATTGAGCGCCTTGATCGCCATATCTGGCCCAGTCGCGCTTCTCATTTCTTCGAGCTGGATGTGGATCCGTGCATGAGGTAGCTTGTCGATATTGCCCGCGTGATCCCAATGCATATGGGTAATCACAACATCGTCCACATCCTCAGGCTTAATATTGAGCGCGCTCAGGGACTCGATTGGACAGCGAATAAATTGATGTCCTCGGTCGTTACACTTCCAGTCTCGCGAGCCTGTGTCAACCAAGATGACATGCTCTTCATTTTTGATGACCCACACAAAGAAATCCATTGGCATTTTGGATTCATGAATATCAGGGTTTTCACAAAAATTGCAGTTGTGATAGCGCTTGCGATTCTGACTGGTTGCGTATCGCAGTGCATAAATTTCAAAAACCGGCTTCGTGTTTGTAGTGTCATCCATTTTTTTTGAGCTTTGTCACATCGTTTACTTGATCATTAGATCGGGAAGTAATGTCGCCATACTTGGAACGATGAACAAAATAACTAGTACGATCAATTCCAGAATGATGAATGGCGTTACCCCTCTAAAAACCTGGCTAGTGGTGACAAGGCCATCAGAGGATGACTGCACGGCATACAAGTTCAATCCGACCGGCGGGGTAATCACCGACAGCTCAATTAGCTTGACCATGATGATGGCAAACCAAATCGGATCAAAACCCAAGCCCACAACAATTGGATGCACGATGGGGACGGTCATGACCATCATTGAAATCGAGTCCATGACACAGCCAAGCACAAGATATACCAGAACAATGACGGTCATGATGACCCAAGGCGGAATATCGTTTGACTTAATCACGTCCAGCAGTGCGTCGACTGTTCCAGTGACAAGCAGCAAACGAGAAAACGCGAGGCCACCGATGACAATAAAAAACAAGATCGCCGTCGTCGCAGCTGTTTCCTTCATCGACTCGGTAAAGTCTATGAACTTAAACTTACGCATCGCTAGAGCAATAACTAGTGCACTCAGCGCACCAATCGCACCTGCGGAAGCGGGTGCTACTAAGCCCGCGTAGATTCCGCCCACAATGATCACAAACACCAATGCGACCGGAAACAACGTCGACAAGCTGCGGACCTTCTCGGACATAGAAAACGATCGCGTGACAGGGGGAGCCCAGTGCTTCTTGACTCGAATCATCACAAATATACCCGCCAGGTATACGACGGCCGTCAATATGCCGGGAATAATGCCCGCAACTAATATTTTCCCAATCGACTCGTTTGTAAGCAATCCATATAGCACCATCGTGATCGAAGGTGGAATCATTGCGGAAAACGTACCTGCACCAACGATACAACCCGCAGATATTGCGGGATCGTAACGAAGCTTAATCATTTCTGGCAGTGCGATCTTCGTAAAGAGCGCTGCCCCAACAATAGTCGAGCCATTGATCGCCCCGAAAGCTGCCGACGCGATCACTACAGCCATATACAACCCACCTCGGACTTTGGCTAACCAGATATCCGCAGCCTTAAAAAGCAACGCAGCCAAACCTGATTTTCCAAAAATAATCCCCATCGCAACAAAGGTGGGTATAGCCGCAAAGTTAAATGAACTTGCTGCTGCATAAGGCAGTGTCATGAAATTAGTGAGGGCAAAATCCATACCCGCACTGAGTGTGAGCCCTACAAAGGAAGCTGCGAGCATTGCGATTGCGACAGGGATGCCAAGGCCCAGAAGAACAAGCATGCCTACCAAACATGTCAATGCTAGGAATAGTTGTTCCATGATTCTCTGCGCTAGTGTGCGACTTGTGTGTGTTTTGCCATGGTCAACCGGCCAAAGAGACACCAAGCAAATAGTTGTACTGATGCTTCAAATAGCGCGATACCGAAACCAACCGCGACAGATATCTTACCGATCCATACTGGGACTCTCAGATACCCCGCTGAAGATTCAAAAG
>JBILHV010000134.1:0-5300 GCA_044350305.1 Burkholderiaceae bacterium | reverse complement strand
CATCCACCACGGCAATCGTCACCGCCCACTTATTGGCTTGTGCATGCGCTTTGGCAGCCGACAGAATCAAAGAAACGTCAGCATCGGTCAACATGGGTTTGGTTTTCATAGGGAATCCTTAGTATGTTCGAGAGCACTCGAGTCTTCAATTTTAGCTTCAGCCGCCCAAAAACCATCTCGATCATGGGTGCAGGCTTTGTGGGTAGTTTGAATCGGGTTCATAGGGTCTCGGCAAGCAGTTTCTGCAGGAATTCGCACTTTTTGTACTATGATTATGCCAAGCTAAGCTTGCACGAGGCTTGCCAAATCCTTTTTTGTATTGAGTTCTATGTCAGTTTTTACATTTACCGCATCGCAACTGCGCTCGTCTAGCCGTCGGCTGGGATGGGTGGCGGCCTGCGCGCTGGCGGTCGCACTGACTGGTTGCGCGGACTCCAACAGGCAAGCGGGGTCAGGGATTGGCGGCTACTCAATGGATTGGCGCAATGCAACAGACCCAATCGGGGCCTTTGTTAATCGCTTGAGAAATGGCTCCGGCTTGATCATCGGGGATGTCAATCACCCCTTAGCGGCGCAAGCACTGACGCATCTGGGTATCCGCTACACCTGGGGCGGCAAATCACCCGAAACGGGTTTTGATTGCAGCGGCTTAGTTTTGTATTCTGCCCAGCAGTCGCTCGGACTGAAGTTGCCGCCGCGTGCGGATGACATCGCCAAATACGGCGACAACATCAAACGCACCGACTTAGCAGTGGGTGACTTGGTATTTTTTAATACGCTTGGTACACGCTATTCGCATGTTGGGGTGTATCTGGGCCAGGACAAGTTTGTGCACCCACCCGCCCGTGGTGGCGTGGTCCGTATCGAAGACATGAATCTACGCTACTGGACCATGCGTTATACCGGTGCGCGCCGCCTAAGCCCTGCCACGGAAGTCGCAGCGCGCTAATCCGCACAACCCACACTGCTCTAAAGCCTGCTGCATCGCGCATACCGAGCGCCTGCAGGCAACCACTTTGATGCCTGAACGTTGCGCAGCATTTCTGAATGTTTTCATGACGTTATGCCCAAGAAAGTCTGTCAGCAGGATCACTATTTGTGTACCTGTAGGCAGTTGCAACGTCTTCTTTTGATGCGAGGGGTCCCGCCCACTAATGTGGTGGGTGATCGCGATATTGTGATCACGCAGCAGGTTGGGAATGTTGCCGAGCCGATCGGCCCCGACGATTACTGCGCTGATAGTGGGAATCATGTCTGCTCCTAAGTTTAAAAGGCACAGACTAAATGATAATGATTCTCATTTAAATAGCAAGCGTATTGATACCTATTCTTATTTTTTCTCGACTAACTCCCGAATCCGATCCGCATCGAGCTCCGGCGTCAACATGGCAATAAAGGTGTAGACGTAATCGCGCAAAAACACGCCAGACTTCAACGCGATGCGCGTGGTCTGTTCGCCAAAAAGATGACCTGCCGGGATACAGACCAAATTGGTATCGCGGTGCGGCTCATAGGCCATCCCGGCAATGATCCCGATTCCCAGGCCCACATCGACGTAGGTCTTAATGACATCGGCATCAATTGCTTCAAGAACGATATCTGGGCGCAGACCTTGTGCCTCAAACGCGCGATCAACCGAGCCTCGCCCAGAGAACGCACGATCATACGTAATGACGGGATAGCTGGCTAAATGCTCAAGCGTGAGCACAAAATTCTTTTTTCGCGACAGCGCAACGAGCGGATGCTCGGGCGGCACCACCACCGAATGCGCCCAGCTATAGCACGGCAAGGTCGTCAGCCCCGGCGTCAAGGCAAGTGATTCCGTGGCGATCGCCAGATCTGCTTGGCCATTGAGCACCATCTCCGCGAGCTGCGGTGGACTGCCCTCTGCAAGCGAAAGATGTACCTTCGGAAAGTGGCGTCGAAAGTCAGGAATAATTTTCGGTAAGACATAACGCGCCTGCGTGTGCGTACAAGCAATGACGAGACTGCCTTCATCACGCCGTGCGTACTCATCACTCACTTTCTTAAGGTTATCGATCTCGCACATAATGCGTTCAACCACGACGGCCACTGAGCGACCGGGCTTGGTCAGGCCTTTAATGCGCTTGCCGTGGCGCTCAAAAATCTGCACACCCAGCTCATCCTCGAATTCGAGAATTGCTTTGGACACGCCAGGCTGGGACGTAAACAGCGAGCGTGCGGCCTCGGTTAGATTAAAGTCGCGTCGAATGGTCTCGCGGATAAAACGAAATTGCTGCAAATTCATATGATCTCTCCCCTGATCACGATTATAAGTAATAAAGAGAATATCCTACATAACAAATTCGTATAAACTTAATCCCTGAAATTCTTAGCATCAGCCCCATATAGATACATACGCATAGGCGTTCAACATGCGTGATAATTCACGCAGACAATATTTACTTACTTTTCACCTTCTCACAGGTTTGCCACATGGAATTCAGCACCCACGCATCGGTTTCACCCCATCAACATAAAACCGCTGCGCTCGCGGTCGGGGTTTTTAAGGACGGCATCTTAAGCGTCGCCGCCGACGCGATTGACCGCGCAAGCCAAGGGGCCATTAAAGCGGTCGTCAAAGCGGAGTTCACAGGCAGTGCCGGTGCGACGCTGGTCTTGCGAGATTTAAAAGGCGTATCCGCCTCACGTGTCGTCTTAGTCGGACTAGGCAAACAAAGTGAGTACAGCGCCAAAGCGCACGCAATGGCCGAGCAAGCCTTCGCAGCCTATTGCGTGCAAGCGCGGTTGACTGAAGCGACGTCAAGCGTAGCGGCCATCCCTTACGCACAGAGCGATGCACGTGCGCGCGCACGCACCGCAGCAAGCGCCGTCGGTGCGCGCCTGTACCACTTTGATGCGACCTTCGGCAAGCCTGATCTCGAGGCGCGGCCGAAACTGAAAAAATTTATCGCGTTAGTGATTAAGTCAGATCAAGCCGCGACGAACCAGGGCCTTGCTGAAGGCGCCGCACTTGCCGAAGGAATGTCGCTGGCGCGCACACTCGGCAACTTGCCCGGCAACATCTGCACACCGACCTACCTGGGCGAGGCCGCTAAAAAACTCGGTCGCGAGTTCAAAAGCATCAAAGTCACCGTACTCGAACCCAAACAAATTGAAAAGCTTGGCATGGGTTCATTTTTGTCGGTGGCACGTGGTTCGGCGCAACCTGCCCGCTTCATCGTCATGCACTACCAAGGAAAACCCGGCGCACGGGCCTCGAGCAAGGCAGCCAGTAAAGCCGCCGACAAAGGACCGATTGTCCTGATTGGTAAAGGCATCACGTTTGACTCGGGTGGAATTTCGATCAAATCCGCCGCAACCATGGACGAGATGAAGTTCGACATGTGCGGCGCGGCAAGTGTGTTGGGCACCATGCGTGCCATCGCCGAAATCGGCTTGCCTGGGGAAGTCATTGCGCTCATCCCCACATGTGAAAACATGCCAAGCGGCACGGCGAACAAACCAGGCGATGTGGTCACAAGCATGTCTGGCCAAACCATTGAGATCCTCAATACCGATGCCGAAGGCCGTCTGATTCTGTGCGACGCACTCACCTACGCCGAACGCTTCAAACCTTCCGCCGTCATTGACATCGCCACCTTAACGGGCGCTTGCGTGGTCGCCCTGGGCAAAGTGAACTCAGGCTTATTCTCGACCAACGACGCGCTTGCCGAGGCCCTCTTGGTAGCCGGTAAGCAAGCTCAGGATCCCGCTTGGCGCATGCCGTTAGATGATGCGTATCAGGCGCAACTGAAATCAAACTTCGCTGACATGGCGAATATTGGCGGTCAACCCGGTGGTGCGGTCACAGCTGCGTGTTTCTTGTCCCGCTTCGCAAAAGCCTACCCCTGGGCGCACCTGGATATTGCTGGAACTGCTTGGCACGGCGGCGCAGTCAAAGGTGCAACCGGTCGTCCAGTTGGCATGCTGTTCCATTACCTCTTGAATCAGGCCTGACGCACGCGATGGCACGCATCGACTTCGCCTTTGGTGCAACCGAACGCATCGCGCAGGCTTGCCAAACAAGTCTGCGCCAGCACCTTGCAGGCCAGCCGTTGATTGTCTATTGCACAGACGCGGGACGCCTGAAGGCGTTCGATCAAAAGTTATGGGGCGTCGATGAAGCCGCCTTTGTGCCGCACGTGGCGGCCGATGATCCCGAGGCGGCCGACACGTCCATTTGGCTAGTTTCTAGTGATCTGCCCGGCGCCTTGGCCCGCGCACCGGCCAAGGTCTGGCTCCTGAACCTAGACGACCACTGCCCGCCTGGGATCGACGACGTCACCCGGGTACTGGAAATTGTTTCAGACGACGACGCGGATAAAGCCGCGGCGCGCGAGCGCTGGCGGCTTTATCAGGCCGCCGGACACGACATGAAGTCTTTCAGTTTGTCCGCCGTTTAATACGAAATACCCTATAAAATCAAAGGAATCTAGCCTTTCAGGGAACTGTCAGGTATGCTTTGGGTCATAGATACAAGACGATTACTTTGTTCTTGCCTCATTTTTAGTAAAAGGAGCACTACATGAGCGACTACCGCCCAACACTCTCTAGCAACCCATACGATGGCGCCGCTGCAGGAGTCGTGCGCAACCGTGTGCTGCGCAACACCTATTGGCTGCTTGCGCTGTCCTTGATCCCAACCGTTCTGGGTGCAGCCGTTGGCATGACCAGCGGCATCAATCAAGTCATGGCCTCTAGCCCTGTCATGACGGTCATTATCTTTTTGGCTGGCGCCTTTGGCTTGATGTTTGCCATTGAAAAGTACAAAGAAAGCTCCTTAGGCGTTGGCCTGCTGCTGCTGTTTACGTTCTTTATGGGCGTCATGCTGTCGCGCTTATTAGGCTTCGTCTTGGGCATGAGCAACGGCACCCAGCTCGTGATGTTTGCGTTCGGCGGCACGGCGATTGTGTTTGGCACGATGGCCACGTTGGCCACAACGATCAAACGCGATCTGTCTGGCCTGAGCAAGTTCATGTTCATCGGTGTGGTGATTTTGTTGGTCGCTGGTATCGCCAACATTTGGCTGAAGTTGCCTGCTCTGATGCTCACGATCTCGGTGCTTGCGATTGTGATTTTTTCAGCCTTCATGCTGATTGATCTGCAGCGTGTGGTCAACGGCGGCGAAACCAACTACGTTTCAGCCACGCTGGCGATCTACTTGGACGTATACAACGTGTTTTCAAACCTGTTGGCGATCCTTGGCATCACAGGCGGTAGCCGCGATTAACAGGTTCTGTTTGCTTTGATGTTAAAAAGCTCACCTTCGGGTGAGC
>JBILHV010000376.1:0-2585 GCA_044350305.1 Burkholderiaceae bacterium | reverse complement strand
CTTTTTTCGGCAACCTCTGACCAATTTAGCTTCGCCATGCCGGCAACAGTTCATCCAAGAGAGTTGCTGTATGCGGACTTTAACCAAGATGGTCGGTTAGATGTTTTTTTAGCGGATCATGGCTGGGATGAAATGCCTTTCCCGGGAGGTCAAAACCAGCTGATGTTATCCAATGCGCTGACTGGGGCATGGGATCTGGCGACGAATTATTTGCCGCAACGACTCGACTTTACGCATTGCGCTGCGGTGGGCGATATCAATAACGATGGATTGATTGATATTTTTTTAGGTAATGTAGATACCCCTGGCTCACCGATCGAGGCTTCTTTTCTCATCAACCAAGGTCAAGGAAGATTTTTAGAAAATACGCAAATCGTCCCTTCGCTCGTTACACAAGATCTTGTGTTTTATGCGACGCAGCTTGCTGACTTGAATGCAGATGGGTGGGATGACCTCATCATTGGAAACAGTGGGTCACTCGATACGCCAGAGTCCGACTCCCTCGTCTTGTGGAATCAACGCGGTAGTTTTTCTGCGACGCATATTTCCCGACTGCCGCATGGATTTTTTGGGAATAGAAATGAACAAATCCTTGATATACAAGTGGCTGATTTAGATCAGGATGGGTTTAATGATTTGATTGTCCTCAGTACCCAAAATAATCCCTCCTACAATGGCTGGGCTATCCAGGTCTTACATAATAATAAGAATGGATCCTTTACAGATATCACAAGTACCAGCTTTGACTTTGCGCCTCGTATGACGCAGGCCGGCGCACCGTGGTTAGCCTTTATCAAACTGCTGGATTTAAATGGCGATGGATTTTTAGATATTCTTCCGGCTCAGTGGGGTATTACGGGCACTCCCAATTTGGATGATTTTCCGCTTGCTTTTGTAAATGATGGTTTTGGGCAATTCCAGACACTCAACTTATCCGAGGCGATAGATACGAGTGCGATCGATGATCCATATTTTATGCACGGTATCGTCCCGTATCAGACAGAAGATGGGATCTCATGGTTGAGTTCCTTTACTCATCAAGGTCAGATCTACCTACGCCCGATGGATGCGACGATTTTGGCTGCGACCTACACGACACCCACTTCCTCTATTGATGCGATTGGTCTGTCCAGCGATGGTCAGTCTGTATTGATTAAGGTTGCAGGCGTCACTCAGTCTTTTTCGATTGATGCTTCATTGGAATTTGTTGATGAACTGGTCTCTACGAGTGCGTTGGTCAGCACAAGAACGTTGCTTCCGGTGTTTCAATCCTCGGGCGGTATCAATGGCTATGTATTGCCTGAAGTGTTTACAGGGCCCGCGTCTTTAAATTTAGATTACCAGCTCATCGAAACATCCGATAATGCCGTGGTGATTGGCGGCGACTCGAATGATTTCATCAAGGTGGCCAGCACTCAGTCACTCGGCAAAGCGGTCAATGGCGGTGGGGGCGATGATGTGATTGATGGCGGTGTCGGCTCTACTTTTATTTCTGGTGGAGCCGGTATCAACATAATTTTTCTAGATGGTCGTGCGCCAGGGGTGTCTTGGTCGACTGTGACAGACTTTAAATTAGGTCAAGATAAAGCCACGATTTGGGGCTGGAAGGCCGGCGTGAGCAGCGTACTTGCTTTGGATGCAGCGGGCGGCGCAGCGGGCTATACGGGCTTGACCTTGCACTTTAAAAATCTATTGCCAGACGGTGCGGCTCAGACAGATACCAATCCAAATCTGAACTCGATTACCTTCACGAACATGACACTTCAAAATTTTGGTGTGTCGTCTTTAGCGGAGCTCAATACCCAGTTGGCCAATCAAAGCAATAGCCACTTCGTAGTTAACTCGGTGTCAGATGCGTATGGCGAGCATGGGTATTTATATATTAGCTAAGTGGTTGCGCCAACCCCTCAACAAGCGCGAGCTGTTGGGGAAGGCAAATGCGTTTTAAGTCGTAGTGATCGACAATCGTTTTCCTGGCCTGGGCTCTCAAGTGTTGATATTGCTCAGGCTGGGCGAGCGCTTCGATGACCGTGTCGGCGATTTGTCTGTAATCAAAAAAGTCGACGAGCAAGCCATTATGTCCGTGTGTGATGAACTCTTGAACCGGCTGTGTGCGTGAGCCGACGACCAAGGCGCCTGCGCTCATGGCTTCGATGCAGCTCCATGACAGAACGAACGGATACGTCAGATATAAATGACAGCGACTGATTTGGATCAGTTTCAAAAAGCTTGCGTAGGGCACCTTGCCTAAGAAGTGAACGCGATCGAGATCAAGCCTGTCCTTGACCTCATTTAAGAAAATCTCCTGCCAGGTTTGGCCTTGAGGCGCTGCCGCGCCATAGCTGGTTTGGTTACCACCAACGATCACGACTTGTGCGTGAGGCCTCGCCTTGAGTATGTCTGGCAACGCACGCATGAAGCTGTGATAACCGCGGTAGGGCTCCAGATTGCGGCAAATAAACGTCAAAACCTCTTGCCCTGCACGCAGCTCGATATTTCGCCCGGCCTGTGTCTTGACGACGATGGCTGCCTTTTCATTTGGGCACACGACCTCCGTATCGATGCCATCAAAAATCACATTGATT
>JBILHV010000397.1:0-2705 GCA_044350305.1 Burkholderiaceae bacterium | reverse complement strand
GTTGCCATTGGGTGGGGGAGATCCCGACATCCATGGCGTCCAATGCTAAGAAATTATTTGCATTCTTGGTGCGCAGACGCATATCGTGCAGCAGGTTGGGTGGCTGAAACTCGGGATCAAAATAAGTATCCCCTTGTTCTTTGCCGTAATGGAACTCGACAAAGTGCAGGAGTTTTGCGCTAGGGAAGATCTCTTTACAGAAAAGCGTTTCGCCCCAGCCCGGGTGTCCGATGATGACGTTTGGCTCGAAGCCAGACTGCTTAAGCTTGAGCATTTCTGCCGCGCAGGCCTCACCGCGAAGGATCTTGGACTCGAACTCCTGGGCAAAGGGATGCACACCAGGGGTATTGCCTTTTTGAATCTTATAGTTAGTCAGCAAGACCCCGGCGGATGGGGATCCCGTTACGCCCAAAGCACGTACCTCGTGTCCTCGCGTTGCAAGGGCGGGGGCCAGGTGCTTAAACTGACCAGGAAAGTTCTGATGAATGAAGAGGAATTTCATTAAAAATCAAAGGGTTAAGGGTTTGCTTTCTGGTAAATAATAGGCTAAGGTAATCACTAAATCCAGTCAAATTACGCTGGGACATGCAAGTGTTTTCAATGAGCAGGTATTAGGCCAAATGCCGAGTGTGCCAATAGTACAGACCACGGTTGCGGGTACGTATTTAAATACCACATCGTATTACTCGTACCAGGCGCTGCTCGCCTATGAAAACACGTACGCGCATGGCGGCAATGGAGGATACCTGTGGTCGAACACAATACCCGCCGCTACGATCAAAGCGTATGACACCTTTACGCAAGTATTCAGAGGATACACGCAGCTTAACTCTTATGCCCGATACGTTTTCTCGACGTTTTTAGAGGACTGGTCGGGCAACACGAGCGCCACAAATCCGCGCTTGAATTCGATCACGTTAAGTGATCGTAGCCTGAGCGATCTTGGAGTGAACTCTGTCGATGAATTCGGCACACACGGGTATCTTCACATAGCCTAGTTGTTGTCTTTATAAAGGGTGTAAATCATGAGCGCTGTCTATCTGACAACAATGGGTGCGTTGTGGAGTGGGTCGAGTATTAGTATCAGCGCGGTGGATGTTGGCGACGAGGGTTGGGTGTACTTGTCTGGAATCGACCAATCCGCAGACGAGAACGCTCTCATTGTGTTGGCATACCAAGATGGTGAGTTAGCGTGGTCCAAAAGTTTTCGCAACGAGCTATATGGTCAGTTTTATGCACTCAAATATGCCGAAGGGGTCGTATATGCGGCGGGTAATATCTCGGTAAATTTTAACGGCCAAGACCTTGCGGTGTTAGAGGGTGAGGTAGTCGCGGCGCCCGAGGGTAAGCCAGCGATCGACCCAGTTTTAGCTGCCCTGTACCCACTGCACTATCATGATCCAACGTATCCGATTTATGTGCAGCTAGACGCGCTAAGTGGCGAGCTATTGCAGGCGCAGGTATTACCCTCGCTAGAATGCCAGGCTGGCGATACCTTGCGATCGATTGATGTGGACTCGCTTGGTAATGTGTACGTAGGCGGAGGCGGTTGGAATCCTGGCCCAGACCCGACGGACCGTTTCGCTGGGGCTGACTTTCATTGGGTGGTTAGAAAATTTTCTGACGAGGGGGTCGCGCAGTGGGCGATTGATGCAGAGCATGTGCTGCTAGATCCCGATAGCGACACGCCTTTTATTACTCGATGGGGCAATCGACTAGTGAGTCTTGATCCGTTAACGGGTGTGGACGTGAGGGAATATATTTTTGGGCCCGATTATTCTCCGGAACTCGACGGTAACTGGATGAGAGGTTGGCTTTATGACTCGGACAGTAATATTTATCTGTTGGCCTCTCGGTGGAATCAAGACCAGACGATCCAATACGGTACCGTCAGAAAAATCGATCAGTCTACTGGCGATGTCGTGTGGGAGACAGATTTAGGACGCACTTCAGAATATTGCATGCCTAACTCTTTTGCGTTTGATCCGGCGGGCAATCTGTTAATTGGGGGCATGTCCAGAGGAACCTTAGAGGGTGTCTCTGGGTTTGGTGGCACCGATGGCTTCATGATGAGCATGGATACGGTCACCGGACGAATTGTGTCTACCGAGGTTGTTGGTGGTACAGGCAATGAGTCAATTGACGCCGTTGTATTTCAGCCCGTCTTTGATACAGACGGTCTGTTGATCGACCATAACCTCATCATCGGAGGTTCTTTCGCGGTCGGCCGTTATTCGCTCGAAGGTCGAGACCAAAAAGATATTTATGTGATTACCGACCAGGGGTTTGAGCTCATGGGTAACGACTTGGATAATCATATTCAAGGCGGCGGCGGGAGTGACTCGATTGCTTCTGGTGCGGGCGACGACACCGTGGTCGGTGGATCGGGCAATGACACGGTGGCCGCCGGCGTTGGCAAAGACCTGATCGTCGCGGGCAATGGTGCGGGAGATGACGTTTATGATGGCGGCGAGGGTATCGACACGGTGCGCTACACGAGCGCAACGGCAGGCATCACGGTTAATTTATCTGCAACAACTAATCAAGCGCATTCAACACAAGCGGGTGATCTCGCTGGGATTGGTGTGGACCAACTCTCTAATATTGAAAACATCATCGCGGGATATCACGATGATGTGCTTACCGGTAATGCTTCAGATAATGTGGGGTCTGGCATGAGCGGTAACGACGCCATCGATGGTGGC
>JBILHV010000133.1:0-5309 GCA_044350305.1 Burkholderiaceae bacterium | reverse complement strand
TGGCCTTTCTTGAAGCCAATAGCAAAAAAGGTTAAGTCGTAATGAATGCTATTTCCCGCTTGATGCGGCCACAGCGCGTTGCGGTGATTGGTGCTTCGGCAGACATCACCAAGACTGCTGGTCGTCCCATCTCTTACTTGCTCAAGCATGGCTTCAAAGGGGAGATCTATCCGGTCAATCCTAAAGCCTCAGAGATCTGTGGGCTGACTTGCTATCCGGATATCGCTTCGCTGCCAGCGGTGCCCGATGTGGGCATCGTGCTGCTTGGTGCAGAGCGTGCACAGCAGGCTGTCAGGGAATTAGCGCAAATGGGCTGTACCGCCGCGATCGTTTTGGCCAGTGGCTATGGCGAAGTAGGCGACGAGGGTAAAAGACGCCAGGCAGAGCTCAGGCAAGCCGCTGGCACCATGCGCATCCTCGGCCCCAACACGATTGGTCTGGTCAATATCACCGACGGGATTGTGCTGTCTGCTTCCGGTGCGCTTGAGATGGATCATTTTCCGTCGGGGGCCGTGAGTGTGGTGTCACAAAGTGGTGGGATTCTGGGTTCGCTTTTGTCCCGCGCGGCTGCGCGCGGCATTGGTTTGTCTAAACTCATCTCGACCAGTAACGAAGTTGACCTTGAGCTCGCAGATTTTATCGACTGGTTGATTGAGGATGACGCGACCAAAGTCATCGTGTTGTATGTAGAGTCCGTCAGAAATGCCGACAAATTCCGTCAAGCCGCGTTGCGTGCCGCCGCGGCTGGCAAGCCCATTGTTGCCTTTAAGGTAGGGCGCTCAGAAGCGGGTGCTAAAGCCGCCGTGTCACACACCGGCGCACTGGCAGGCGCAGACAAGATGTACGACGCGTTGTTTCAACAAGTCGGGATTATTCGTGCTAATGATTTTGATTCATTACTCGATATCCCTGCGGCACTCGCAACCGGGCGCAAGCTACGTGGCAATCGTGTGGCCATCCTGACTTCGACCGGCGGTGCCGGAACCCTTGTTTCGGATGCCTTGGGTGTCTCTGGCTTTGCAACACCTGCGCCTGATGCCGTCACCGGTGCAGAGCTGCGCGCCCTGCAAGACGGGGATCACGCCGCCTTAGATCGCAACCCCATTGATGTGACCCTAGCTGGTTTGAAGCCCGATCTGTTGAAAGGTGCGATCAGCTCACTGCTGCGCAGCGAAACCTATGATGCCTTGGTGGTGATTGTCGGTGCCTCGGCGCTGGCGATGCCAGAGCTGATGTCTAACGCGATCAAGAGCTGCCTGGGCTCAACCGACAAACCGGTGCTGGCTTACATCAGCCCCCACGCACCAAACATCGGCTCCTTGCTCACGCAAGGTGGCGTGCCTGCATTTTCAGCACCGGAAAGTTGTAGTGCTGCCTTGGGTGCCATGTTGCATGCCGCGCAATGGCAAGCGCTACCGCAAACAAACAAGGCGAACAAATTCGTCCAGTTAGACAACATACCAGTCGGTGCACTCGACGAGGCACAAGCCAAACAGCTGTTCGCTACGTTTGGGATCTCGTGCGCCAACGAAATCGTCGTCACCAACGCGGAGCAAGCTGCACAAGCGGCGACCACGCTAGGTAATCGCGTTGTGTTGAAGATTCTCTCGTCAGAGATTCTGCACAAGTCTGACATGGGCGGCGTGGCCGTCAACCTCAATGCCCAACAGATTGGCGAGCGCCTTGAAGCCATGCGTGTCACCGTCAAGGCCCGTGCAGGCATTACCCCCAACAACTTCCTTGTTCAAGAAATGGTATCCGGTGGCACAGAGCTTATCCTTGGGATGAACCGTGATCCGCTTGGGACGGCTATTTTGCTGGGCATGGGTGGCGTGACGGCAGAGTTACTGAAAGACACGACGATGCGCCTGCTGCCTGCCAACGGTGGGCTGTCACCCGACACCGCGCGCGAGATGGCGATGGAGCTTAAAACCTGGCCCTTGCTAGACGGCTACCGCGGCTGCGCACCTGCAGATGTGGATGCCCTAGTCGCAGCGATTGTTGCGTTCTCTGAAATGGTTGCCCAGTTAGGTGAGCGCTTAGTCGAAGCAGAAATCAATCCGCTGTTTGTACTGGAGCGCGGTCAGGGCGTTAAGGCGGCCGATGGAATTGCTGTGTTTAGTGCTTAGCACCCGTGGGGCATATGCTTTTTGGCTAACCTACAAAAATAAACTTAGTTAATGCTGTGGCGGATTAACAGTCCGAGTAAGGTTAAAGTAAGAAATTACTTGTGAAGTCCTTATAACTGGGAGTACTTTAGTTATGCGATATTTTTCGCTATCTAGAAATCTAATCGGAAGGGACATCATGAAATTAAACTCAATTTGGTCTCGGGGGAAAGCAGCCTTGGCCAGCAGTGTGTTGTTAGGACTGTCGAGCACCCCGGCTTGGGCCTCTTCGTCAGTGTTGAAACAAGATGATTTTGTTGGCATCTCGTTTTGGCTCATCTCGATGGCGTTGATCGCGTCTACTGCGTTTTTCTTTTTAGAAAGAGACCGCGTCTCTGCTAAATGGAAAACCTCATTGACAGTGTCTGGCTTGGTGACTTTGATCGCTGCTGTGCATTACTTCTACATGCGCGACGTGTGGGTTGCAACAGGCTCCACGCCAACGGTATTTCGTTATATCGACTGGCTGATCACTGTGCCTCTGTTGATGATCGAGTTCTACCTGATTTTGGCAGCAATCGCCAAAGTACCAGGCGGTGTGTTCTGGCGCTTAATGATCGGTACATTGGTCATGCTGGTTGGCGGTTATGTTGGCGAAGCAGGATATGCACCTGTCTGGCCAGCTTTCATCGTTGGTATGATTGGTTGGGCCTACATCCTGTATGAAATCTTCGCTGGTGAAGCCAGTAAGATTAATGCTGCAAGCGCCCCACCATCAGTGCAATCTGCGTTTAGCTTGATGCGTTGGATCGTGACAATCGGTTGGGCAATTTACCCAGTTGGTTATTTCTTCGGTTACTTGTCTGGCAGCAGCCCAGCCGACAGCGCAGCAGCACTGAACATCATCTATAACTTGGCTGACGTTCTAAACAAGATTGCTTTCGGTCTGATCATCTGGAAAGTTGCAGTCACTGAATCTGAAGCTTCAAAGCATTAAGATTCTTGCGTTTGCTTGAAGAAAAATCCCGGCTGCGGCCGGGATTTTTTTAAAAACTATATAAAAGTTTGATGAGGCGTAAATGGGCATGGGGACGGCTCTTTCAGTAAAGCACGCACACCCGCGTTATTTGGTTAGCGAACCCACAGTCTTGCTAAAGCAAGTTGAAGCCTATATGCGCGCCGCGTTGCAAAGCGCACCGCAAACAGCTGTTTCGAATTCGACCAGAATACAAGAGGCCGTATCGCATCATTTGCAGTCGGGGGGACAGCGCCTGCGCGCGCGGTTAGCTCTCAGTGCTGGCAAAGCGGTCGGCCTGAAAGAAGACGACTGCATCATCCTTGCGGCAGTGGTTGAACTTTTACACAACGCGTCATTAATCCATGACGACCTTCAAGACCGGGATGAGTTTCGCCGAGGACATCAAGCGGTCTGGAGCAAATTTGGTAGTGATATCGCTATTTGTTGCGGCGATCTTTTTTTATCAGCGTCTTATGCAGCACTTGCAAATGTCAGCAAAGCCAGCGCCTTAGGCAAAATGTATCAGACGATGCACCACCGTTCGAGTGAAGCGATCTTTGGCCAGTGCGCCGATTTATCGATCACCGCCGAGCAGATGCACCTAGAGGCCTACATCGCCATCGTTAAAGCGAAATCAGGCGCTTTACTGAGCCTACCCTTAGAGCTTGTATTTCTACTCAGTGGTCAACATAGTGCTCTGTCTTGCACCGAGCAAGCCTGCAAGGACTTTGCCGTAGGCTTTCAAATTTATGATGACCTACTCGATATTGACGTGGATCAGCGTCAAGCAAATGGTGCAGGTAAAGAGCGCAATGCGCTGAATATCGTTTCAGTATTCGAGCTCATGTATGAAGGTTTGGACACCTCCTTTGATCCCAAACGCTTGGCCAAAGACAGAGCCACCGAATACTTACTCAGGGCAGAGACGGCTCTGACGCAGTTACCTGTTCAGTCTGGCGCAATGTTGAGTGAATGCTCGCAGAATATACGTGGTCTTTTAAGTCGGTTGTCTTATTAACGAGCTCAATCTATGCATGCTTTGATCATCGGCGGCGGATTCGGAGGCATCGCTAGCGCTTTGCGTTTCAAGGCCAAGGGCTATGAGGTCACCTTGATTGATCGTTGCCCACAGCTTGGCGGACGTGCCCAAGCGTTTGAGCGGAATGGTTTTCGTCATGATGCGGGCCCCACCGTCATTACCGCATCATTTTTGTTTGAAGAGTTATTTGCGTTATTTGGCGAAACGCTAGCCGACCACGTCACCCTTGTGCCGCTTAAGCCGTGGTATCGCTTCTATTTTGCAGACGGTGATCACTTTGATTATGGTGGAACACTGGAAGAAACGTTGGCTGAAATCCGACGCATCGAGCCCGCGGATTGTGAACGGTATCTTCAGTTACTTGCGCACTCACAGCGCATTTTTAACGTAGGTTTCAGTGAGTTATCGGCCACACCCTTTGGTAGTTTCTGGTTCATGCTCAAGCAGATACCGAGACTCATTGGGCTGCAAAGTTACAAAACGGTGTGGCAAATGGTGTCTCACTACCTCAAAAATGACAAGCTTCGCCAAGCGTTCTCGATACAGCCGCTGCTCGTGGGCGGTAATCCTTTTGATACAACCAGCATTTATTGTTTGATCCATTATCTTGAGCGCGCCTACGGAGTGCAGTTTGCAATGGGCGGTACGCAAGCAATCGTAGAAGCGTTAAAAAAACTGATGGAGCGTCAAGGGATAGAGATCCGCTTGAACCAGACTGTTGAGCGCTTGGTTGTCGAAGCCGACACCGTCAAAGGGGTGGTCCTTGAAGGGGGGCAAACGATTGATGCGGACGTGGTTGTCTCCAACGCGGATCCGGGCTACTTGTATCAGCATATGCTCGAGCCAAAAAAGCAATCTTTTTTAACGCGCTTAAAAACAAAAAAGTCTCAGTACTCTATGGGGCTCTTCGTACTGTATTTCGGTACAACGCGAACCTACCCAGACGTTGCGCATCATACGATCTGGATGGGTGAGCGCTACAAAGAGCTTTTGGCGGATATTTTCAATCGAAAAATTCTGTCCGAGGATTTCTCGCTGTATTTGCATCGTCCGACGGCGACCGACAAGAGCTTTGCCCCAGACGGCTGCGATAGTTTCTACGTGCTGTGCCCCGTACCTAACTTGCAGGGCGGCCAAGACTGGG
>JBILHV010000132.1:0-5347 GCA_044350305.1 Burkholderiaceae bacterium | reverse complement strand
CTTGTCCGTGGGCCTAGAAGGCAACCGCCTCGCAATGCTATTGGCCGTGTTGAATCGGCATGCGGGCGTGTCAACATCTGATCAGGATGTCTTTGTGAACGCAGTCGGTGGGGTCCGTATTACAGAACCCGCTGCAGATTTAGCTGTGTTGCTGGCGATCATTTCGTCTTTACGCGATAGGCCGTTACCCAAAGGGCTGTTTGCATTTGGCGAAGTCGGACTCGCTGGCGAAGTGCGCCCCGCCCCGAGGGGACAGGAGCGTCTGCGTGAAGCGGCCAAACTCGGCTTCTCGATTGCAATCATTCCCAAAGCGAATGCGCCACGACAAGCGATCGAAGGTCTCGAGGTCTGGGCCGTCGATCGATTGCAGGATGCCTTAGATCGTTTGCGCGCATGAAGACCTTACAACTGATCTTTAAGCAATGTTGGCGCGACGCGCGCGCGGGCGATTTGCGTCTACTCGCGTTGGCGGTACTGATTGCTGTGGCGGCGGTCACCAGCGTTGGATTTTTGGCTGATCGCGTTGGCCGCGCGCTTGAACGTGATGCCGTACAAATGCTGGGCGCCGATCTCGTGGTGGAATCGTCAAGCGCCATACCGGATAGTTGGTTGTCACGGGCGCAAGCGAGCGGGTTGCGCACGGTGCGCAGTTGGCAGTTCCCTTCGATGGTGGGGGGCGATAGCGGTCTGATGCTCGCTTCGTTAAAAGGCGTGGAGTCTGGCTATCCGCTGCGTGGCGCCTTGCGCACGGTCACCGTCTTGGGCGGTCCGGAGCTCACCACGACGACCGCCCCTGAGATTGGGCAAGTGTGGGTGGATCCACAAATTCTTGCCCAGACCGGCTTGAAAATTGGACAAACCCTGAAGGTCGGCGACCTGACCCTCACGATTGCACGCGCGATCGCGTACGAGCCAGATCGCGGACCTCAGTTTGTCAATCTTGCGCCGCGTGTCATGTTGCGTGCAGAAGATTTATTACGCGCTGGTCTGATTGCGACGGGGAGCCGCATTGCATATGCCTTGCTCATTGCTGGTAATGATGTCGACGTTGAGCGCTATCGTGACTGGCTTGATTCGGTGATGCGTCAGGGACAAAAGATTCTCACCGTCGAGTCTGGTCGTCCGGAAATCCGTCGCTCCCTTGATCGTGCGCAGCAGTTTCTCTCCTTGGTGGCGATGCTGGCTGTCTTGATTGCTGCCGTGGCTGTCGCACTGGGTGCACGTCGGTTCGGTCAGCGACATCGCAACAGCGTCGCCATGATGCGCTGTTTAGGTGCGACGCAGCGGCAAGTGTCCACAATTTTGATTGGTGAGTTTGTTGTTGTGGGCGTGGCCGCCTCTCTCGTTGGGTGTTTGATCGGGTGGTTAGTTCAAATGGCTGGCGTCGGATTGCTGGCGGGCTTGGTCGGTGCGGAGTTACCCAGCGCGGGATGGATGCCTGCTGCCCAAGGGCTCTTTGCGGGTTTATGGTTGTTATTGGCATTCGCCTGGCCGCCGCTGCACGCCTTGCGACACGTCCCACCATCGCAAGTGTTGCGCACCCAAGCGCTTCCTATCCCATTGCAAAGCTGGTTGGGTTATGCGCTGGGCCTCGGAGGGTTCTTGGTGTTGATGTGGTGGGTCGCCCAGGATATCAAACTCGGTGCCGGGCTTGCGGCTGGTTTTGTGGCGGCTGCCGGGATATTTGCCTTGGTGAGTCTGACCTGTCTTTGGTTCTTGAGTAAAGTGCGCGGGCATCTCGATGCCTTTCCTGTCCTGCGCTTTGCGCTTGCGGGGGTCATCCGCCGACGTGGAGCAACAGTGGCCCAAACCAGTGCGCTGGCGATCGGCATGATGGCAATTTTGTTGCTGGCGATCGTTCGTACAGATTTGTTGGCGGGCTGGCAACGTACGCTTCCTGCTGATGCGCCTAATCGTTTTTTGATTAACGTCCAAACCGATCAGGTCGATGAGGTGCAACGCGCGTTATCGAAGGAAGGGCTCGCGGCCGTGCAGCTTTCGCCGATGATTCGCGGCAGACTGATTGCCCGCAACGCCACCGCGTTGAGTGCCGCAGACTATACCGATGCCCGTGCCCAGCGTTTGGTTGAGCGAGAGTTCAATTTGTCCTATGCAAGCAAGCTTCCAGAAATCAGCCAAATCGTGGCGGGTCGAGACCTAGAAGCTAACGCGCACGAGGTCTCTCTTGAGCTGAGTCTGGCGAAGTCCTTGCGCCTGAAACTTGGCGATACGCTCGAGTTCGATGTGGCCGGAGAGTCTGTCAAAGTCGTGGTGACAAGCTTGCGCAGTGTAGATTGGGATTCCATGCGTGCCAACTTCTTTGCGATTTTGACTCCTGCAGCGTTAGCCGAGGCCCCCCAAACTTGGATGACCGCATTTTATTTGCCTCCTGAGGGCATGCGCACCACGCAAGAGCTAATCGAGCGCTTTCCGAATCTGACGGTGTTTGATGTGGGCGCGATTCTGAGCCAGTTACAGAGCATCCTCGACAAAGTGGCTGTGGCCGTGCAGGGATTGTTTGTGTTTTCTTTGCTTGCTGGAGCAGTGGTCTTGGCGGCTGCGTTGACGGCGACGCGCGATGAGCGTGTCCGTGAAGCGGCCCTTCTGCGGGCGTTTGGCGCATCGCGACGTCAACTAGCAGGTGCGATGCGCTCTGAATTGTTGGCGGTTGGTGCGCTAGCGGGTGTGTTGGCCTCTTTGGGTGCGAATCTGGCGGCATGGGCCTTGTCGACATGGGTGTTTGAGTTCGACATGCGGTTTTCCCTTTGGCCTTGGCTCGTCGGGGTGACCGTGTGTATGTTAGGTGCATGGCTAGCGGGAGCTCTTGTTCTTCAAGGGGTATTGAAGACCCCTCCGCTGACTATTTTGCGGCATCAGTAATTTGGCGAAGCGAACTTGAAACCATGACCCAAACTACTGAAACCCAACCTTCCGTTTTTGAGACTCTTGGTGGAGAGCAAGGTATTCGTCGGCTCGTCGATCGCTTTTATGATGTGATGGATATTGATGAGGATCTGACGGTCTTGCGTCGGGTGCATGGCGCCTCCCTCGACCAAGCACGTGACAAGCTATCGTGGTATCTGTGCGGTTATTTTGGCGGACCGCAGCACTACATTGAACGCTTTGGGCATCCGCGCTTGCGTGCACGACACTTGCCGTACTCGATCGGTATCGTCGAGCGCGATCAGTGGTTGTTATGTATGGGGCGCGCCATGAAGGATCTTTCTTATGACGATGCCTTAATCGAGCGCATGCTGGAAATATTTTTTGGTGTAGCAGACTGGATGCGCAATAAAGATGGCTGACCAATTTCACCGACAGACCATCAATATTGGAGCGCAAGAATGGGTGCGCTTAGATGTCGGCCTGTTTGAAGCAGAGCCCGTACCGTCCCCTGAGGAACTGCAATCGTGGTTTGATCCGAATAATCTGCGCTCAGAAGCGTCGCCGGTTGGAGCGGGGGGGCGCAGCGCCGCATGGTTTGTCCGCGTCCGACAGTTGCAGGCTGTTTTGCGTCATTATCGTCGGGGTGGCTGGGCCGCTAAACTTCTGCGCATGAGTTATGTCTGGACGGGCCTAGCAAAGACCCGCGCCTTCGCGGAGTTTGAGTTGCTAGGGCAGATGTATCGTGCAGGCCTGCCTGTTCCGCAGCCGATTGCGGCGCGTGTCTACAAACGTGGTTTGTTGTACGAGGCGGCGTTGCTGACCGTTAGGATTCCAGATGCGCAACCGCTTGCTCGGATAATCGACCCACAGGTATGGGCTCAAGCTGGGCGTGAGATCGCAAGAATGCATGCCTTTGGTGTCTGGCATGCTGATTTGAATGTATACAACGTGATGGCGGGTCAGGACGGTCGTATTTGGCTGATTGATTTCGATCGCAGTCGCGCGGGTGGCGTGAACGAAGGTTTGCGGGCCGAGAATCTGTCGCGTTTATTGCGGTCTATTCGCAAAGTGGTACCCGAACAAGAGCACTCAGGCTGGCCGGTGCTTAGTCGTGCGTACCAGCACGCGTGGTTGGGATTTGCAGAGCATATGGAGTAGGTGTTCGCGATGAGTGCCGCATCTCCTGAGTCACTGTCGTTTGTAAAATAGTGCGAGTTGATGAATTTTTAGGATGAATCGAGCAATGACGTTAAAGATTTTTGGCCTGACGAAGTGCAGCACGTGCCTCAAGGCGCTCGCGTGGCTCGATCAACGTGATATTGCGTATCGTTTCGAAGATTATCGTGAGCATCCTTTGCCAGAGGCTTCACTTAAAAAGTGGGCCGCTACCTTGGGTGGTTGGGAAAAACTTGTGAATCGCGCTTCGATGACCTGGCGCAACTTGGATGATGCGTTAAAGGCGCCTCAGACGGATGCGCAGTGGCTCAGTTTGATCGTGGCGTATCCTGCGCTAGTGAGACGACCGCTGACGGTGTATGCCGATCAGTCCGTGTCGGTTGGCTTTAATGAAAAGCGTTTCGCTGAAAAGCTAGGGATGAAGTGATGGACGTCAACCTATTGTCAATCGTGACCACTCTTGCGAGTGTCTGCGCTGCACTCTTTGCGGTGTTGGCTTGGCTGCGTGCCGCACGCACGGGCACGACATCGACCGAACCAAAACTCGATCAGATTCTAAGCGCACAAGATCGCCTGGAGCGCAGCCTAAGGCAGGAGCAAACCGAGGCACACCGTCAGTTGCGCACCGAACTGGCTGAGTCGTCTCGCGCACTGCGGACCGAACTGGCTCAAAGCGACAACGATTTTCGTGCCGCCATGGCGCGCGATGCGGCGGCCGGGCGCACTGAAGGCGCCGAGTCCCTTAATCGTTTTGCCGCGGGATTTTCCGAACAGTTGCAAACACTGATCCAAGCCAATGAGCGACGCATCACTGAATTGCGCAACGCGGTTGAGGAGCGTTTGCTTGCGTTGCAAACGGACAATGCGGCCAAGCTCGATGAAATGCGCCGAACCGTTGATGAGAAACTGCACGCGACGCTTGAGCAGCGTTTGGGCGAGTCCTTCAAGCTTGTGTCGGATCGCCTAGAGGCGGTACATAAAGGCCTGGGTGAAATGCAGACCCTCGCGGCCGGGGTGGGTGATCTCAAGCGCGTGCTGACAAACGTCAAGTCCCGTGGCACCTGGGGCGAGGTGCAGTTAGCGCGTCTGATCGAAGACAGTATGACTCCGGATCAATATGCCCGTAACGTCAAAACGGTGCCGGGCAGCGACGCACAAGTTGAATTCGCAGTGCGCTTGCCAGGTCAGGGCCAGTTCGACGAACCGGTCTGGTTGCCGATTGACGCTAAGTTTCCGAAAGAGGAGTACGAACGCCTCATGGATGCGCATGAGTTAGCGGATCGCG
>JBILHV010000401.1:0-5388 GCA_044350305.1 Burkholderiaceae bacterium | reverse complement strand
TGGTGTAAATGGATTAGCCACGAAGCGCTCAGCCGTGAGCCCCGCACGACCGAGATAGCCTCGCGCCAAGCCCGAGCCAGCTACATACAACTCACCTGCTACACCGACTGGTAAGGGACTTAGACTCGCATCGAGGATGTAGATCTGCGTGTTGAGTATCGGCCGTCCAATCGATACCAAATCCATCGGATCCATGTTCGGATCAAGTGACTCCGTGATTGTCACGCACACACTCGCCTCGGTGGGACCGTACTCATTGAGCATGTGTCGATTTGCCGCAAAACCAGTCACGAGCGACGTTGGACAAGCCTCACCTGCAACCACGAGAACGCGTAGGCCTTCAAGGTCTTTAACTGCAATTTCTGGCAAGAGTGCCGGAGGAATATGGGCATGACTGATCTGTGCTTCTGAGATAAAGCGACCAAGCGCAATGGGATCCATGCGTATAGCTTCATTCGGTACAAGTACCAGAGCTGCGCCGCAGCAGAGTGCCGTCATAATTTCGGCAAAAGACGCATCAAATGAGAAAGATTGAAATTGAAGCGCACGTGCATCCCTTGAAAGTTTGCGCTGATCAATAAGTGCTTGAACCAGATTACAACTACCCTGGTGTGTATTGCCTGCTCCCTTGGGCGTCCCGGTCGATCCCGAGGTGTAGATGAGGTAGGAAAGATTCTGAGCGGTGAGTGCAGTTTTTCGTTCAGCGGCCACAATGACGTGACTCGGATACTGTTCGAGCATCACTTCGAGAACGCTGTCGTCCAGGCTGATGGTCAGCGGTGCTCCAGTCTCTGTTGCATCCAGAATTGAGCTCGTGGAGATGAGCACAGACGCGCAGCTATCTGTGAGCATAAAGCTTAAGCGCTCTTTCGGATAACTTGGGTCCATGGGTAAATAAGCGGCCCCAGCTTTAAGCACGGCCAGCATGGAGACAATCATCCCAACCGATCGGTCAAGCAAGATCGCAACGATCTGTTCTGGCCCCACACTCTGACGAATTAAATGTCTGCCGAGTTGATTGGCGCGCGTATCTAGCTCGATATAGCTTAATTGTTCGTCGCCACAGACCAGAGCGATGGCCTCTGGTGTGCGAGCCACTTGCTGCTCAAAGAGCTCGGGTAGCGTCGTGGCCAGAGCGCTCTGTTCATCAAGGGATGCTTCAAGTGTCTCGGTTCGATTAAATAGCTCGAGCACTTGTTGACGTTGGGTTTGATCAAGGAACGAGAGCGTATCGACTGGCGTCGCTGTGTGGCCAAGTGTCTCTACCTGATCGAGGGTACGCAGGAACCACGTGACCCACTGTGCCACCCGACTCTCGGTAAAGAGACTCGCGTCATACTCAAACGCACCGCGTATCGATCCATCGGGTTCAGGTGCAATCGAGAGCGTCAGATCAAACTTGGTTTGAGTCAAAGTAACTGGCAACATCTCAACGGATAGATCGTCAAGATATAGAGAGGCTGTCTCCTGAGTCTGCCAAGCCAACATCGATTGGAAGACAGGTGTGTGCGACAGTGAGCGTGCGACTCCCAAGTCCTCGACCAGTCTCTCAAAGGGCAGATCCTGATGGGTGAGCGCATGGTTTACGCTGCCCTTGACGCGTTCCATAAGGGTGTTTAGATCAGGATGCCCACTCGCATCAACTCTTAGCGCGAGAGTGTTAACGAAAAATCCAATCAGACCATCGACCTCATGCGTCGTGCGACCTGCGATCGGTGAGCCAATGACTACCTCGCTCTGATTAGCTAGACGTGCAAGGAAGGTGCCATAGAGCGCTAAGAGCACTGTAAAGAGGGTCGTCTGATGCTGGTTGGCCAGACTTTGTAAATGTGCAGTAGTCTGTGCACTGATCTCAATGGGCAAGTAGCCAGCGGCCCGGCTTCGACTAGCCTCTCTGGGGTAATCGGTGGGTAAGCTCAAGCGCTCGGGGGTATCCGCGAGTTGCGTCTGCCAGGACTGGCTTTGACGCGCAAGCTCACCGCTGTCTTCTAGCCACGCACGCTGCCAGGCCGCATGATCGGCGTATGAGATGCTGAGCGGTGTCCAGTCGGGTGCCTGTCCACTAGTGCGCGCCTGATAGGCTTGGGTTAATTCCTGGCAGAACACACCCATCGAGACGCCATCGCCCGCGATGTGGTGCATGACGAGCGTAAGTACGTGCTCGGAGTCGGTAAGCTTGATCAAGCGAGCGCGTAACATCAGATCGCTGCTTAAATCAAAGGGTGCAACCGAATCGCGTGCAATAATTTGCTCAAGCGCAGCCTCTCGCGCGAGCTCTTGCAAACCACTGAGGTCTTCATGCGCAAGCAGCTCAGCCTCTGGATTGAGCGCTCGCACATAACCCACAGGCGAATCGTCTTCGCAAGCGATCACGGTACGTAGCGGCTCGTGGCGCTCGATCACATCGAGTAAGGCGCGCTCGAGCGCTTCGCTACGCAACGCTCCCGAGAGCTTGAGCACCGAGGGCATGTTGTAGGTGCCACTTGCGCCTTCAATCTGGGCAAGCGTCCAGAGTCGGATCTGACCGTAGGAGAGTACGCGTTGTGTGCCATCGGCTTCGGGGTCAGCGACCCCTTGGCCTGCGATGATGGGAGGGCGCGAGACAGACGCCGCGCCACTTGCGGCGAGTGTCTGCACTTCGGTCTTTACGTTCTCCATTGCTTGGGCAAGCCCGGCCACGGTGGGCTGCTCAAAGAGGTTACGTAGCGCGAGCTCAAGTCCCGTGCGTACTCGAATCTGAGAGATCAAACGCATGGCGAGCAGGGAGTGTCCGCCTAAGGCAAAGAAGCTATCGTCTAAGCCAACTCTAGTCGCCCTTGTGAGCTTGGTAAAGAGGCTAGCCACAAGTTGCTCGTGTTCAGTGACTGGCGTGCGGTACTCGCTCTCGCCCGTGATCTCGGGTGCGGGGAGTGCGCGGGTATCGAGCTTGCCGTTAGGCGTGAGCGGTAAGGACTCCAGCACCACGAAGGCGGCTGGCACCATGTAGTCGGGTAGGGTTGTGGACAGTAGCGCTCTGAGAGCCGACGCCTCAGGGATGGTTGCCACTGCATCTAAACCTGTACTCGCACCCGCAACCAGATAAGCCACAAGTTGCTTAGCCCCATCCTCGCCTCTGGCCTGCACGGTGCACTGCGCGATACCGGGGATAGAGACGAGTGCCGCTTCGATCTCACCCAACTCAATCCTAAAGCCCCGGATCTTGACCTGCGCATCAGCACGCCCGAGATACTCCAGCACACCACCTTCGGTCCACCGGGCTAAGTCACCGCTGCGGTACATTCTTGCGCCTGGTGTAAATGGATTAGCCACGAAGCGCTCAGCCGTGAGCCCCGCACGACCGAGATAGCCTCGCGCGAGTCCCGTGCCAGCAATATATAACTCACCCGCAACGCCCACCGGCAGAGGATTCAAGCTCGCATCGAGGATATAAATCTGCGTGTTCCAGATCGGGTAGCCGATAGGAGGTGGCTCACTGCCGTGGCTTGCCTGACACTGCCAATACGTGACATCAATTGCCGCTTCAGTGGGGCCGTAAAAGTTCCAGAGCAGGGTGTTGGGCAGTTTAGTGAGACATTCGTGTTGTAGTGTACCGCTTAGCGCTTCACCGCTTGTGACCAGATGTTTGATGGGGAGTAAGCCATGATCAATGTCTGACACCAAGAAGGCATCAAGCATTGAAGGCACAAAGTGCAGGGTGGTGATCCCTTGTTCACGAATTAACTGAGCAAGGTATTGTGAATCCTTATGGCCATCTGGTTTAGCAACGATGAGCGTTGCACCATTGAAGACGGGTAATAAAAACTCCCAAACCGAAACATCAAAGGACCAGGGCGTCTTCTGTAATACCCGATCAGCGGATGTCAGTTGCAGCTTGGATTGCATCCAGTCTAAGCGGTTAATAAGCGCTGACTGTGTATTGCCTGCTCCCTTGGGCGTGCCGGTGGAGCCCGAGGTGTAGATCAGGTAAGCAAGGTTCTGTGGCGTGAGCGGGCTCACGCGCTCAGCTTGCGCAATAGGTGCTTGATCGAGCTGAGCAAGCGTTGCTTGGGTGCTAGCGTTATTTAGTTCAAGAATAGGTAGCGTAGTGCTCGACGTCTGTAACGCATCAAGCGCTTCTTTAATGACGCCAGCTTGGGTGATGAGTAAGCTAGCATGGCTATCGCCAAGCATGAAGCCCAGACGCGCAGTGGGATAGTCCGGGTCAAGCGGCAGGTAAGCCGCTCCGGACTTGAGCACCGCGAGCAAGGCGACGACCATCTCAGTTGAGCGTGGGAGTGCTAAGGCTACGATCTGCTCGGGGCCAATGCCTAAGCCAATCAAGTGACGCGCGAATTGGTTGGCGCGTGCATCGAGTTCGGCGTAGGTGAGCGCAGTCTCACCAAACACGAGTGCCGTGACCTCAGGCGTGCGGACAACCTGCTGCTCAAACAGCTCCGGTAAGGTAAGAGCCTCGTTTGAGCTTGCGTCTTCAGCTAACGCCTCTGAAGTGACCTCAGTCTGATTAAACAAAGCTACGACTTGATGGCGCTCAGAATCATCCAGCAACGAAAGCGTATCAACCGGTGTTGTTGCTGCACTCAGTGCAGGTATTTGATCGAGGGTACGCACAAACCACGTCGCCCATTGCGCCACCCGACTCTCGGTAAAGAGACTCGCGTCATACTCCAACATCCCGCGTATTGCCCCATCGAGTTCAGGTGCAATCGAGAGCGTGAGGTCAAACTTGGTTTGATCCAGCATAACGGGCAATAAATTAACGGAAAGCTCACCTAGTGATAAAGCGATCGGATCCTGGGTTTGCCAGGCAAGCATGGCCTGGAAAACAGGCGTGTGCGATAGTGAGCGTTGAACCCCTAAGTCCTCTACCAGTCGTTCAAAGGGCAGATCCTGATGCATTAGTGCATGATTGACGCGTCCTTTGACTCGATTGATTAGCGTATTCAAATCGGGGGATCCGCTCGTATCAATCCTGAGTGCCAGCGTATTGATAAAGAACCCGACTAGCCCATCGACCTCAGCAGTGGCGCGACCAGCCACCGGAGAGCCAATGATCACCTCGTTTTGATTGGACAGACGCGCGAGCAATGCACCGTAAAGTGCCACGAGTACGGTAAAGAGCGTGGTCTGATGCTTGTTAGCCAGATTTTGCAAATATCCAGTTGTCTGCGAACTGATTTCAATAGGAAGATGACCAGCAATCCTGTTGCGGTTGGCTTCTCTGGGGTAATCAGTTGGTAAGCTCAAGCGCTCTGGGATGCCTGCGAGTTGCGTTTGCCAAGACTGGCTTTGTCTTTCAAGTTCACCGCTATTCTCTAGCCACGCGCGCTGCCATGCTGCATGATCGGCGTAAGATACTGTGAGCGGTTTGTAGTCAGGCGCCTGATGATG
>JBILHV010000131.1:0-5395 GCA_044350305.1 Burkholderiaceae bacterium | reverse complement strand
TGAGGGCGCACAAAAAATGATGCTTGAACACCTTGCGCACATTGAAGGTAGCTTAAATCTTGAGCCAGCTGATTCTGAAGTAGACCTCGCGACGATCTTTGCAGAGTGATGATGAAAATTCTTCTGATTAATCCAAACACGAGCGCACATGTGACTGAGCGCATGCGAGCCAACGCCCAGCAGGCTGTGGGAGATGGCGCGACGATTCATGCCTTTACTGCGCAATCGGGACCTGCGATTATTAGCAGTCGCTCTGAGAACGCCATTGCCTTGGCAGAGATGCTTCGCTTGGGCGCTGCTCATCAAGAGGGGCACGATGTCCTGATGCTTGGCGTATCGATTGATACAGGCTTGCAAGCACTGCGAGAGATGCTCGATATTCCTGTGGTCGGTATGGCGGAAGCTGCATTGCTGACGGCAAGTATGTTGGGTGGAAAAATTGGCTGCCTAACGCTCGGGGCAGCGATGGTGCCTGTGTACGAGGAACTCACCGCAAGCTATGGACTGGCGTCACGGGTTTCTAAATGGCGTGCGGTGGAGGTTCCGAGTGCGTTCAAGGCGACAGACGCAGACCCAGAGGTGGAGCGGGCGTTGATTCTGGCCTCTGAGCAATTAGTGCATCAAGATGGCTCAGATGTGATCGTGCTGTGTGGTGCGGTACTTGCTGGTTATGCCCAACAGGTTGCAAAAGCGGTTGGTGTTCCTGTCGTAGATCCCGCACAAGCGGCTGCACTACAAGCGCTTACGCTCGCGAAGATGCGACCGTCGAAGCAGCAGGGCGGAAGTTTTGCTCGACCAAAAGGTCGCATGTTCTCGGGGATCGATCCTGCGATTGCTGGGTTGTACAAATCATAAACGGCTGGGCAAAAAATTAGTCTTTAGGAGCAGGGATGGACCGCAGAGATTTATACGGGTACCGCGATCAACGCCCCCATGCGGCTTGGCCACAGGGTGCGAGTGTTGCGCTCAATTTTGTACTGAATGTGGAAGAGGGTGCCGAGCTAAGCCTTGCTGATGGTGATGCCGCGAACGAACCCATGCATGAAGTCACGAGTAAGGTCACCACTGAACCAGATTTGTGCCGAGAGTCTCATTTTGAATTTGGGCTGCGCACCGCCTACTGGCGAGTGCTGCGAGAGTTTGACGAGGCGGGTGTGCCGTGCACGTTGAACGTGTGTGGGCGCGTTGCAGAGCGCACACCAGACTTATTGAAAGATGCCGTGGGTCGCGGACATGACGTGTGCGCGCACGGTTGGTTGTGGCAATCTCCGGCTGGACTGGACCGGACGCAAGAGCGTGCCATGATGCTCAAAACACTGGACACGATTGAGGCTGCTTGCGGAGTAAGGCCTACGGGATGGCATTGCAAATCGACTCCCACTGTTCATACACGCGCCTTAGCCAATGAGCTTGGCTTGCTGTACGACAGCGATGCGTATAACGATGAATTACCGTATTGGGCCGAGTTTGGTGACAGAAAGAGTCTTGTTTTGCCGTATCAGTTTGACACTAACGATATGCGATTCTTCGGTGAGTCACCCGCCTTTGTGCAGGGACACGATTTTTTAGACTATGTAATCGAGACCCTCAACCGCTTGCTGTATGAAGCAGACAAATGGCAGTCTCAGTCTATGCTCACCGTGGGTCTTCACTTGCGCATTATTGGCAGGCCTGGGCGTGTGCAGGCCTTGCATGATCTTCTTAACTTTGTTCGGAATGATCCGCGCATTTGGACGACGACGCGCACTTCGATTGCTCGGCATTGGTTGTCAACACATCCCGCACGCTAAGGTTTTACGCGCGGGAAGCGTTCTGTCAGTCTCGCTCTCCAGGCAGCATTTGGCTTCAATAAATTGCGCAGCGCGGTGGTGTCATCCTCGGCACCTTTTGCCATCTGATTGATTTGCCAGCCCATACAAAAATTTGAAGAGATCGCTGGCATCCCTAAGTCAGACAAGGTCATGATTGGACCAAGTGTGGGCATCCCTGCGCCGGCCAGTAATATTAAATCTGGCTTGTGTACAAGCAAGCGCTTGGCTGCACTTAAGACGGCATCGTTGCGCATCGTGTAGATATTGTGAAAGCCTCCGGGCGTGTCAGGACCCTCGATGGCACAGATTTCTACGCCACAGCGGCGCCAATAGGCAGCACTTTTTTCAGTCAGCCATGCGGGATAGGGACTCACCAAGCCGATGCGTTGTGTCCCTAGGCAAGCAAACGCTCTGCGTATGGATTGCGCAGCTGAGACGATAGGGTAGCCGTAGCGTGCGCTCAGCGCACTGAAGTGGGCGTCTTCGTCGGCGGGCGTGAAATGATAGGTCGCCCCAGTGATTAAAAACCCCATTCCGCTAAGTGGTGCATTCGAAAAAGTCGAAATGAAGGTGTCGATCTCGCTTAAAAAATCCTCGAGCCGCTCCTTCATTTCGGGCTGCGGGCTTGTCAGACGCCCCGTCAGTAGTGCAATATCGGGATCAAGTAGCGCCTGCACCTCGGGTTCGGCCGTGGTGTTGGCTTGAGGGACGAGTAACCCAAGCGTTCCGCGGGCACCGTATTCGACCTCATCGGTTAAGGTAGGCATTCAGGAGACTCTCAATAATGGGCGCTACGTTTATGGTTTCTTAAACCATGCGCCCGTTGCGACGGCATATAGAATAATTGAGCCGTATAAAAACATCGCGATCGCAGAGACAACAAAAAACCAAAATAACGATCCGCCCAAGTGCAGCACAAGCCAACCGCCAAGAATTGCGAGAGCTAAGCGTAGCGTGCCCGCACCGAGCGGCCAAATAAGCTTGCGTGCGCCTTGTGAGGCAAAGTACAGCGTAAAGCCCATCCCAAAAAATCCAAACAAGGGACCGACTGTTTGCAGGTAGACGACGCCTGTTTCAACCATGTCGGGCTCTGAGCCAAATAGATGCATCCAGTGATAAGGCCAGATTGCCGCACACAAGCCGATGATCTCCGCAATGATGAAGGCCATGGCGCCGCCCGTGAGTGCCACGCGCAGCGCACGTTCTGGCTGCCCCGCGCCTAGATTGGAAGCCACCATCGCAACAAGTGGTGCACCGATGCCGAAGGCTACAGGAAAAAGTAGATACTCTAATCTTGCGGCAGTGCCATAACCAGCCAGCGCGATCGTGCCCGCATAAGCGCCCACCAGCGCAGTCGTGGATGCGATCAATCCGTTGGTCAACAAGGGGTTGATCATCGCAAAGCCGCCAACACCTAGAATATTGCGCATGGGTGCCCAACTTAATTGACCCCACTCTAGGCGCGCAAGAGTCTGGCCACTCAGGCAGTACCAAAGCAGAATGGCGCCGCCGATGCCGTAATACAGCACAAGCGCCCAGCCGGCGCCCGCGATACCGAGTGCGGGGATAGGTCCCCAACCAAAAATCAAGCAAGCCGAAACAGGGATCAATGCAATCGCACCGCCAGAAATGACAGCGCCTGGCACGAGCATGTTGCCCGTGCCACGGATGGCACTGGCCAGCGCATTCATGATCCACATCAGCGTTAATGCGCCGTAGGCGATACCGGAGTAGGTCATCGCAGCCTCTAGCGCAGGGCCGCTTGCGCCCATCAAGGTAAAGACTGGAACACGAACTAACCAGAGCGTAATCGAGCAAAATAGACCAAGTCCTGCCGTGAGCGCCACGGCGTGAAGCACTAATCGGTTGGCGAGTGCTTGGTCGCCTGCGCCCAGAGCCCGCGCAACGGCGGCGGAAATCCCGCCTCCCATGGCTCCTTGAGACATGCTTTGCATCAGCATCAAGATGGGTAGCACCAACGCCGCACCGGCGAGGGCGTCTACGCCCAGGTGCGAGAGGAACCATGTTTCGAGCAACACGGTGCTTGATTGCGCCAACATCATCAAGAGATTGGGCCAGGCGAGCCCGAGCAACGTAACAAAAATGGGCCCGCTGAGCATTGCCTGCAAGCGGGCGTCGCGTTTGTTCATTTGCCGGATTGCACGCGACGCTGACGTTGCATCAAGCTACACCAATCTGCGTTGGCGAGGCCCATCGCGGACACGTCTGATAACAGTTGACCCACTAATGCCGTGACAGGTAGTGAAACATTTGCGCGATTTGCCTCTTCCATCACAAGCCCCAAGTCTTTACGCATCAGAGTTGTTGAAAAGCCAAAATCAAATTTCCCGTCAATCATTGTCTGGGCACGGTTCTCCATCATCCACGAGGTGGAGGAACCTTTGAGCATGACCTCTAACACTTTTTTGGGATCGAGACCGTTATGCTCCGCGAACGCAAGACCCTCGGCGAGCGCCTGACCAATCCCCGCGACACAGATCTGATTCGACATTTTTGTTAACTGCCCTGAGCCCGCAGGACCCATCAACGAGGCCCGTTGCGCATAAGCAGACATGACCGGTTCGACCACGGACCAGGCTGCCTCATCGGCGCCCGCCATGATGGCAAGAGTGCCTTTTTCAGCTCCGACGGTACCGCCCGAGACCGGGGCGTCGATAAAGTGGCGGCCGTGTGACTTGGCCGCTTTGGCTAAGCGTCTTGCGATTTCTGCCGAGGTTGTCGAATGGTCGACCCAGATCGCCCCGGCTGAAAGTGTTGGTTGAGCAAGGTCCCACACGGTTTGGAGTGCGGCGTCAGCGGGCAGGGATGTCAGGACAAGCTCAGTGCCCGTCACCGTATCGGCGACTGAACGACCCGCACGCCCGCCAAAGGCCTTCACCCAGTCGTCTGGCAAGTTGCTCGCGGCATCGTAGACCGACAAGCTGTGTCCGACGCGCGCCAGGTGAGCGGCAATGTGCCAACCCATACGTCCTAAACCAATAAAGGCAATATTCATTTGTTGCTCGCTTAGGTATTTGCTATGACCGCATCATAGGGTGGAGACACTTGAAAGTATAGAAATGACATCATTTGCGCCACTATATATTGTTTAGTTATAACGAGATAAGGAAAAAGTCCTTTTAGTAAGTTAGTTTCCTAGGCACAATCCCGTTACCGACTCTCAACTTTCTCTGGGCAGTACCAAAAAAATGAATAGATTCCTTGTCGCGCTCGTTGTATTGTTTTTTTCGTTCTCCGCAGGGGCGGCCGAGCCTTTGCTCACCGCCCAGGGTGTGAAGTCTGCTCAAGCGGACGCCAGCACCCGTGTGCTTGATATCCGCGATCCGAAATCGTACGCGGCCAATCACATCCCCGGCTCCTTAAACGCACCGTATGGCTCTTGGCGCGGCCCCGAATCTAATCCTGGCGAGTTGGCGAGTTTGGAGAAGCTGACGGCTAACGTGCAGCGGTTGGGGATCACTGCGGACACGCCAGTGATCGTTGTGTCGAGCGGTGCAAATGACACGGATTTTGGTGCGGCGGCACGGGTGTACTGGACGTTGAAAGTTCTTGGCGTCAATCAC
>JBILHV010000130.1:0-5400 GCA_044350305.1 Burkholderiaceae bacterium | reverse complement strand
CTTGATTGCCTCGATGTGGATTGGCAACTTGATGCTTATCGTGCTGAACCTTCCCCTAATCGGGATCTGGGTGAAGCTGCTGAAAGTACCCTATCGCATTTTATTCCCGGCTATTTTGGTATTTTGTACGATCGGCGTGTACTCGCTGAGCTACAACACCTTTGATATTGTCGTAACAGTTATCTTCGGTGTCATTGGTTACCTCTGGTCGAAAATAAAATGCGAAGGCGCACCGCTGCTGCTTGGCTTGGTCCTTGGACCACTGATGGAAGAAAACTTCCGTCGCGCCTTGCTCTTGTCGCGCGGCAACTTCATGACCTTCCTGGAGCGTCCGCTATCCGCTTCTCTGCTGGGCGTAGCCGCCTTGCTGGTTGTGATTGTGGCTCTGCCATCGATCAAGAAGAAGCGCGAAGAAGCCTTTGTTGAAGAGTAAGCATGCCAAGTATCAACAGCAAAACGTATGAAGCCTCATCCCCCCGCAAAGTCGCCTTTCTGGGCTTAGGGGTGATGGGCCTGCCCATGGCTGGACATCTGGCCATGGCGGGGCACCAAGTCACTGTTTACAACCGGAATGCCCAAAAGGCGCAAGCCTGGGTGAAAGAGTTCGGTGGTCGCGCATGCGCGACGCCCAAAGAGGCCGCGACTGGCGCAGAGATTGTTTTCTCATGCGTTGGCAATGACGATGATCTGCGCAGCGTCGTACTGGGTGATCAGGGTGCCTTTGCAGGGATGCACGCAGGTGCGACATACATCGACCACACAACGGCTTCCGCTTCGGTTGCTCGCGAACTACATGCCATGGCCAAACAGAAAGGGCTGCGTTTTATCGACGCCCCCGTTTCGGGCGGACAAGCTGGCGCAGTAAACGGCATGCTGACCGTCATGTGTGGTGGGGATGCAACTGAGTTCAATGCTGTGCGTGAGGTGATCGCTGTTATGGCGCGCGCCGTCACGCTAGTCGGGCCGGTTGGCGCGGGTCAGCTTGCCAAAATGGTGAACCAGATTTGCATCGCAGGTGTGGTGCAAGGCTTGTCTGAGGGCGTCGCCTTCGGCGAAGCGGCCGGCTTAGACATGAAGCAAGTGTTGGACGTCATCAGCAAAGGGGCAGCCCAAAGCTGGCAAATGGAAAACCGCGGCAACACCATGGTCGACGACAAGTTTGACTTTGGTTTTGCGGTTGACTGGATGCGTAAGGACCTAAATTTGGCGATGGACGAAGCGCGACGCAATGGTGCGCGCCTACCTGTCACCGCCTTAGTGGACCAGTTCTACGCAGATGTTCAAAAGATGGGTGGTAACCGCTGGGATACCTCGAGCTTACTCAAGCGACTCCGTTGATTGGCAAGATCGGCATGAAAAAACGGCGCTCTAAGGCGCCGTTTTTGTTTCTAGGTCCACCGCCTCAACCTCCGGACGCACATCCTGCCCGCGTTTGAAAATTAAAGTGGCCAACTCATTCAATGCAAGGGTGTAGACATCCCGCTTGAAGTCGATCACATCGTCTAACGAGACCCAGTAGTGGCTCCAGCGCCAAGCGTCAAACTCAGGGTGCGCGGTGGCGCGCAACTGAACATCATGGTCGCGCCCAAGCATTCGCAACAAAAACCAGATCTGTTTTTGCCCTCGATAATGCCCCCGCGACTCGCGTCGGATAAAGGTATCCGGCACGTCATAGCGCAACCACTCACGTGTGCGTCCTAAAATTCGAACATGATCAGGTTTTAAGCCGACCTCTTCGTGAAGTTCGCGAAACATGGCTTGAACGGGGCTCTCACCCTGCTTAATGCCACCTTGGGGGAACTGCCAAGCATGTTCCCGAATCCGCTTACCCCAAAAGACCTCGTTTTTTTGATTAACAAGGATGATTCCAACATTAGGACGGTAGCCTTCGCGATCAAGCATGGCCACTCCCAACGAATTCAATACAATTGCATTTGATTATACGTACCTGTCGGCACTTTTGCCCCAATAAAATTTATCGGTTCCCCATGCGCGCCTCAGCCTTTCATATCAGCACCCTCAAAGAAGCCCCGAACGATGCAGAGATCACGAGCCACCGCTTAATGATGCGCTCGGGCATGATCCGTAAGCTCGCCGGTGGTATCTATAACTACATGCCGCTCGGTCTAAGAGTGATCCGCAAAATTGAACACATCATCCGTCAGGAGATGGACGCTGCGGGTGCGCTTGAGTTGCTCATGCCCGTCGTACAGCCGGCAGAACTTTGGATGGAGTCGGGCCGCTGGGAGCAGTACGGCCCCGAACTCTTGCGCATGAAAGATCGCCATGGACGCGATTTTGTCCTGCAACCGACCTCTGAAGAAGTCATCACGGACATTGCCCGCAATGAGATCCAGAGCTGGCGCCAACTTCCGGTCAACTTCTATCACATCCAAACCAAGTTCCGTGACGAAAGGCGCCCACGCTTCGGCGTCATGCGCGGCCGGGAATTTACGATGAAGGACGCCTACTCCTTCGATCGGGATGTGGCGAGCGCCCAGAAAAGCTACCAGACGATGTTCGACGCCTACTTGAAGATTTTTTCACGGATGGGATTGACCTTCAGGGCTGTTTCGGCGGACACGGGCTCGATCGGTGGCTCACAAAGCCACGAGTTTCAGGTGATTGCCGATATTGGCGAAGACTTGATCGTCTACGATCCGGCTTCGAGTTACGCCGCCAACATGGAGCTGGCGCCGGCATCATGCCTGCTGGGTCAGCGCCAGCCCGCGTCCAAGCCCCTCACGCTTACATCCACTCCGGGCGCATCCAAATGCGAAGCCGTCGCCGAGCTCTTGGGGGTTGATCTTTCCCAGACAGTGAAATCCATCGTACTCGCGACCGACCCCGAAAAAAGTCCGGCACAAGTCTGGCTCTTATTACTCCGTGGCGACCATGAGCTCAATGAAATCAAAGCCGGCAAACTCCCCGGCCTGAACAAAGGCTTTCGCTTTGCCACAGAAATAGAAATCATCGAGCACTTCGGCTGCAAGCCGGGTTATCTCGGCCCCGTCAAAACTGCCAAGCCCGTTAAAGTCATTGCCGACCTGACCGTCGCGCACATGCACGACTTTATTTGTGGCGCAAACCAAGAAGACTTTCATCTGACGGGTGTCAATTGGCTGCGTGACCTGCCCGAACCTGACCTCGTGACCGACCTGCGCAACGTGATTGAAGGAGACCAGGCGCCTGACGGCAAAGGTACCCTCGCGATACAGCGCGGGATTGAAGTCGGCCATGTTTTTTACCTCGGCACCAAATACTCAGAAGCCTTAAAAGCCACGTTCCTCGATGAGACTGGTAAGCCGGCGCTGATGGAAATGGGCTGCTACGGGATTGGTGTGACACGCATTGTCGGCGCCGCTATCGAACAAAATCACGACGCGAAAGGTATCGTCTGGCCACGTGCCATCGCGCCTTTTGAAGTCGCAATCTGCGCGGTCGGGTGGGGCAAGAGCCAGGCGGTACGTGAGGCGGCCGAAGCGCTCTATGCCGAGCTCAAGGCAAAAGGCGTAGATGTCATCCTAGACGATCGCGATCTACGTCCGGGCATTATGTTCGCCGAGTGGGAGCTGATTGGCCCACCCGTGCGCATCACCGTGGGCGAGCGCGGGCTCAACGACGGCGTGGTCGAGCTGCTTGGTCGCAAACAGACTGAGGCCGCCCGCGTGCCGTTAGCGGACAGCTGCGCCCAAACGCTTGCATTACTTGAGACATATTGATGCCACACAGTTTCGATGTGCGGGTGTACTACGAAGACACCGACATGGGTGGGGTGGTGTTTTACGCGAACTACCTTAAGTTCATGGAGCGAGGTCGTACAGAATGGCTGCGCGCCATGGGCGTGAATCAGTTTGACTTGGCGCAGACCGCACAGCGAATGTTCATGGTCGCCAAGCTAGATATCAAGTATCTTTTGCCGGCCAAACTCGACGATTTGCTACAAATTGAAAGCGAAGTGACACGACTCGGCCGAGCTTCGTTACACTTCAGGCAGTCGATTCGTCGCCAAGGGGAACTCTTGGCGCAAGGGAATATCCAAGTTTGCTGTGTAGAAACAGTTAACATGCGAGTCACTGCGATTCCGGAATCGATTCATACAAAATTTGCTGCAATTACTCGGGACTAAGTGATGCCAACTACTTCAGATATGTCAATGCTCTCGCTGGTACTGAACGCGAGTATTCCCGTTCAGTTCATCATGCTGTTGCTCATTGTCATCTCGATCGCCTCTTGGACATTTATTTTCGCCAAGCGCTCCGCAATCAAAAAAGCCTTGACTCAAACCCGCCGCTTCGAAGACGACTTCTGGTCCGGTGGCGACCTGGCGTTGCTACACCAATCTATTTCTACTCGCCGCGCAGAACAAGGCGCGCTCGCTCGGATTTTCGACTCTGGCATGACCGAATTCCTGAAAGGGCGACGCGCCGGAGCCTCCGCTGAAAGCACCGCCAGCCTTGACGGCGCGCGTCGTGCGATGCGTGCGGCCTTTCAGCGTGAAATGGACGAGCTCGAGTCACACCTGAACTTCTTGGCCTCCGCTGGCTCCGTGAGCCCCTATATCGGGCTGCTGGGCACGGTATGGGGCATCATGCACGCCTTTGTCGGGCTCGCGAACGTACAGCAAGCCACGCTCGCCTCGGTCGCCCCGGGCATTGCCGAGGCCTTGATCGCCACGGCCATCGGCCTCTTCGCGGCGATTCCAGCCGTCGTTGCCTATAACCGCTATACCCATGACATCGATCGTTTGTCGATCCGTTTTGAGACCTTTGTCGACGAATTCCTGAACATCTTGCAACGACAGGTGCGCTGATGTCCTCCGTTCGCTCGAGCTCTGGGCGTCCAGGCCGACGCCTGAAAAACGAAATCAACGTGGTGCCCTACATCGATGTGATGCTGGTGCTGCTGGTGATTTTTATGGTCACGGCGCCTCTCATTACCCCAGGCGTCATTGAGCTTCCCTCAGTCGGGCAAGCGGCCAACGTGCCGCTGACACCGATTGAAATCCAAATCACCGAGGACGGAAAGCTTTCTTGGCGTAAACGTGAACCTGGTGCGGTCAACGTCCCTGTCGAGCGTAGCGCGCTCGCGCAAACCATCCTCTCTGAGCTCAAGCCAGACCAACCCGTCGTGATCGCTGCGGACGGCAAAGTCCCCTACGAGTCCGTCATGAAAGTCATGGATGATTTGCGTAAGAACGGGGTGACAAAGCTGGGATTGCTTGTCGATCAAAAAAGTGATGCGCCGGCGCCCAATGCCAAACCGACGGGCAAGCCAACCAATCGACGATGATAAGGACTTTCGCAACCACGCCAAGCGCCTGTTGCACCATCCATGACGCCAAGTAAAGCAACTCCTGTGAGCGGGCCAATGTTGCCGCCCAAAGAAACGCTGGATATG
>JBILHV010000129.1:0-5439 GCA_044350305.1 Burkholderiaceae bacterium | reverse complement strand
TCTTTATCTTTAAGAAAGCGACTGCTGCGGAACAAGTTGGTGCGTATAAGTTTGCGCAATGGCTTACACAGCCAGAGCGTGCCGCGCAGTGGAGTATTGACACTGGCTATGTTGCGGTATCGCCGGCATCTTACGAGACTGCAGCACTTAAAAAGTATGCCGCTGATTTTCCGCCAGCACTCGTCGCACGTGATCAGTTGCCCCACGCCGTCGCTGAATTGTCCACACACGACAACCAGCGCGTCACCAAGGCACTGAACGATGGCTTGCAGGCTGCTTTGACGGGTGCCAAGACGCCCGCCCAAGCAATGAAGGATGCACAAACTGAAGCCAATCGGTTATTGCGCGGTTATAAGTAAATGCATGTAGGACTGCGTCACATACACGCCTATCTGTTGCTGTTGCCCGCTTTTATTTTTTTGGTGGGTTTCACGCACTATCCGGCGATCGGCACGTTGCTCGACAGTTTAATGTCGACGCCACGCGCCGGTCGTGCCGCAGTCTTTGTCGGGCTCGAAAATTACGCAGTGATGATGGACGACCCCACGTTCTGGAAGTCGTTACGCAATAATTTTTGGTTTGCCTTAGTGACCATTCCTGTCTCGATTGCGCTATCCATTGCGATGGCGTTGTGGGTCAATGACAAAATCGCTGGCCGACAGTTTTTGCGTATGTCCTATTTCTTACCCACGGTGTTGCCCATGATCGCTGTGGCCAACATCTGGATCTTTTTCTATACACCTGGCTATGGGTTGATTAACCAGGTGTTGCAGCTCTTCGGTGTGGCGAGCCAAAACTGGCTCGGCGATCCAAGCTTGGTGCTCGGCTCCGTGATCGTTGTGGCCATCTGGAAAGAAGCCGGGTTTTTTATGATTTTTTATTTGGCGGCGCTCCAGACCTTAAGCCCCAGCTATAAAGAGGCTGCGCAGATTGAAGGCGCAAGCACCTGGTATTTTTTTAGACGTGTGCAGTGGCCCTTGTTGATGCCCACGACGATCTTTGTCCTGGTCAACGCCCTGATTAACGCTTTCCGGATGGTTGATCACATTATTGTGATGACCAAAGGCGGTCCCGATAACGCCTCGTCCTTGCTCTTGTTCTATTTGTATGAGGTCGGCTTTAAGTTTTGGGATCAAGGGTATGCCTCGGCACTCACCGCAGTGTTGCTCGCAATTTTGGCGCTGGTGGGGTTGTTGCAGTTTTTTGTGCTGGATCGCCGGACGCATTACCGATGAGCCAAGCCCTAACAAGCCCTGGTACTCAAGGACGCTCGTTGGGGGCGGATACCTCACTCTTATCGACCATTGGTGCGTGGGTATTGGCCTTGGTGTGGATTAGCCCGCTGCTGTATGCGGTGTGGGCTGCGATTCATCCGTCTGAGTTTGCGACCAAGCTGGTCTTGACTGCGCCGCTCACGATGGATAACTTTCGGGCGGCTTGGGAGGCTGCGCCATTTGCGCGATATTTTTTGAATACCACGGTGTTGGTCGCGACCATTCTATGTATGCAACTGGTGTTGTGCACACTTGCGGCTTATGCGTTTGCTCGGTTTGAGTTCTTTGGCAAAAACGTACTGTTCTCGTTAGTGCTCGTACAGTTGATGGTGATGCCCGAGATTCTCTTGGTGCGCAATTACCAAACACTGACCCATCTTGGGCTTGTGGATACCTTGTTTGGAATCGGCTTGCCCTATTTTGCTTCCGCCTTTGCAATATTTTTGCTCAGGCAAACGTTTAAAACGATTCCCAAAGAGCTGGTCGAGGCCGCCGCGATGGAAGGCGCCTCCACCATGCAGATCCTGCGACACGTTTACATACCCTTGGCCAAGCCCGTGTATTTGGCGTTCTCTTTGGTGTCGGTCAGCCATCATTGGAATAATTTTTTATGGCCTCTGATTGTCAGCAACTCAGTCGAATCGCGACCTTTAACGGTAGGGTTGCAGGTTTTCTCGTCGACCGACCAAGGGATTGATTGGTCCATCATTACCGCCGCCACGTTATTAACCTCTGGACCGTTATTGATCGGGTTCTTGATTTTTCAGCGGCAATTTGTTCAATCGTTTATGCGCGCAGGCATTAAGTGAAGGTAGACACGCAATGAAGATTCTGACTTGGAACGTGCAATGGTTTAAAGGCCTCGACGAAGTCGTCGACGCCGCACGCGTGATTAAGCATGCACGCAGCATGGCTGACTTTGATGCAATCTGCCTGCAAGAGGTGGCAGTGAACTACAAGGACCTGACCGGTGCAACCGAGCCTGATCAGATCAAGGCGCTCAAAGCGCTGCTACCTGACTTTGAAGTGATCTTTAGTCCGGCCGTCGATGAGCTCTCTCCATGCGGTGGTTTTCGCCGACAATTTGGCAATGTCATCGCCTCGCGCGTGCCGGTTCGGCAAATACAGCATTTCGCGTTACCTCATCCACCGGTGGAGGGTGCTGAACCCAAGCCCAGCATGCCCCGGATTGCACTGGACTGTACCTTGCAAGCCCCTTGGGGACCCGTGCGCTTGATGACGACGCATCTTGAGTACTACAACGAGGCAGCGCGGCATGCTCAAGCGCGCGCCCTAAGAGAGCTCCACTTGCGTTCGTGCGCCTTGACAGCTAAACCCCCGCAGCCAAAGCCTGGCTCACCCTACGAGACCAAGCCCCACACAATGGATGCCTTGCTCTGTGGCGACTTTAACTTTGAATACGACAGCACCGAGCACGCGTCTGTCGTAGAGCCTGGCGCAGCCGGGGCCTGGGTCAACGCGTGGGATCTCTTGCATCCCGGCAAGCCCTATCCTGCCACCTTCAGAATCTTTGATCGGACCTACGGTCCCGAGCCCGTGGGCTGTGACTTTTTCTTTGTGAGTCCCTCGTTAGGTCAGCGCGTGCAAAGCCTGGTCGTCGATCAAGAGACGCAAGTTTCAGACCACCAGCCGGTCGTGATCAATCTGCAAGATTAGTAAGACTTACTAAGTCCCTACCGCATTCAGGGGGTGGGGTCGTGGCCCCACCTTGTCCGGTACACTAACGGATCGTTAGTTTTTGTATTCCGTTTGTATAACCACGGACATCCCAGACATGGCAAGTCACACTTCCCACGGCCAGCAGATTATGGAATGGTCTGAGCGCATTGCTGCGTTCAGCGAGCCCGCTTGGGCTGAAAAAGGCCAGCTCACGGTGACCTACTTAACGCCCTCACATCTGCAGACGGCGCAAGCGCTGACGCAGCTGATGCAAGAGGCGGGTTTTGACGAAGTCTTGACCGATGCGGTGGGTAACGTCGTGGGGCGCTATCACGGTGCGGATGCGGCAGCCCCTGCGTTAATGACGGGCTCGCATTTCGACACGGTTCGCAATGGCGGCAAGTATGACGGGCGGCTTGGCATTTTGGTGCCGATCGCTGTGGTGGGCGTGCTTGCCAAACAGAAAAAGCGTTTGCCCTATGGCATTGAAGTCGTCGGGTTCTCTGAGGAAGAAGGCCAGCGCTATCGCGCCACCTTCTTGTCGTCCGGTGCGTTGACCGGTAGTTTTGATGCGACTTGGCTCGATCAAGTCGACGCCAACGGGGTGTCGATGCGCCAAGCCATGATTGATGCGGGTCTGCCTGGCACCCTCGAGTCGATTCAGGCGCTCACCCGCGATCCAAAAAAGTATCTTGGTTTTGTAGAAGTCCATATCGAGCAAGGCCCCGTGCTGTGCGAGAAGCAAATACCGCTCGGTATCGTCACTTCGATCAATGCCGGTGTGCGCGCAACTTGCCGAATTATTGGTACAGCAGCCCATGCTGGCACAACGCCGATGTCGATGCGCGAAGACGCCTTGCTGGCTGCAGCCGAAATCAGCTTGATGGCAGAGCACCGCGCCAAAGCCGAAGAGGGCAGTGTTGCCACGGTTGGTCAGATGCAAGTGCCAGGCGGCTCGATCAATGTGATCCCTGGCGAATGCGTATTCACCTTAGATATGCGTGGACCGACCGATGCGCAACGCGATGGTTTGGTCAACGATATCGTGACAGCCGCCAAGCAAATCGCCAAGCGTCGCGGTGTGAAGTTTGAATACAACGAAGTGATGCGTGCGAGCGCGGCACCATCGGATCCTGCTTGGCAGGCCCGCTGGGAGCGTGCTGTCACAAAAATTGGACAGCCCCTTTTTAAGCTCAATAGCGGCGCCGGTCACGATGCCATGAAGATTCACACCATCATGCCGCAGGCGATGTTGTTTGTACGCGGTGGTAATCGTGGGATTAGTCATAACCCCTTAGAAATCATTACCGCAGAAGATGCGGAACTTGCCACCCAAGCCTTTTTAGCTTTGCTCGACGAAATCAACTAATCATGACAACACCAAACGAGACCCAGCTGTATACCAAACTCGATCAATGGATCGATGCGCATTTTGATGAGCAGGTGAAGTTCCTACAAAAAGTGATTCAAGTCCCAACCGATACACCGCCTGGTAACAACACCCCGCATGCCTTGCATGTGGCCGAGCTTGTCAAAGCCTACGGAATGCAAGCAGAGCCCCATGCTGTGCCTGAAGCCGTCGTGCGCGAAGCAGGCCTCGAGTCGATCACAAATTTGATTATCACGCGCCAGTACGGGCAGGGCGGCAAGACGCTGGCCTTGAATGCGCACGGCGATGTTGTGCCCCCAGGTGAGGGATGGACCTACCCACCCTACGGTGGTGAAATCCATGACGGTCGTATTTACGGCCGTGCTGCAGCGGTGAGTAAGTGTGATTTTTCAACCTACATCTTTGCTGTACGTGCGCTGGAGTCGCTCGGTGCAGACCTGAAAGGTCGCATCGAATTGCAGTTTACGTATGACGAAGAGTTCGGTGGCGAACTCGGCCCCGGCTGGTTGCTCAAGAACAAACTCACTAAGCCTGATCTGGCCATTGCCGCAGGCTTTAGCTACCAAATCATTACGGCCCACAACGGTTGCTTGCAATTTGAAGTGACGGTCAATGGCAAGATGGGTCATGCGGCTGTGCCAACCTCTGGTGTAGATGCTTTGCAAGCCGCAGTCAAAATCATGAACGCGTTGTATGGCTTAAACGAGACCTACAAGTCGATCAAGAGTACGGTCCCTGGCATCAATCATCCGTATTTGAATATCGGTCTGATTACGGGTGGTACCAATACCAACGTGATCCCCGGTAAGGTTGTGCTCAAGCTTGATCGTCGCATGATTCCAGAAGAGGATCCTGCGCAAGTCGAGCAAAGTATTCGCGACACGATCGACTCTGTGTGGAAAGCAATCCCGGGCATTACTGCCGAGACCAAGCGCATTTTGTTGGCCCGTGCGTTAAAGCCGCTGCCCGGTAGCACAGAACTTGTTAGCGCCTTGCAGAAGCACGCCAAAGAAGAGTTTGGTGAAGCGATCCCCGCTTGCGGCACACCGCTTTATGCCGATGCCCGTTTGTATTGCGAAGCTGGGATTCCAGTGG
>JBILHV010000128.1:0-5461 GCA_044350305.1 Burkholderiaceae bacterium | reverse complement strand
GCGTAAAAAAACCGCCAATGCCTGCGCCACCTGCACGAATGCGCTCAGCCAGCGTACCCTGAGGCACGAGCTCCAACTCAACTTTACCGGCCCGATAGAGCCGATCAAACACATAAGAGTCGGCCTGCCGGGGAAACGAACACACCACCCGACGCACCTGACCGGAGGCAAGCAAGGCTGCGATGCCGGTGTCGCCAGACCCCGCGTTATTGCAAACGATTGTCAGTTCTTTCGCACCCTGGGCGATCAGGCCATCGATGAGTTCGTGCGGCTGACCTGCCCCACCAAACCCGCCTATCAGCACCACCGCACCATCCTGGATACCGGCCAACGCAGCCTCTAAGTCAGGGACGATCTTTGAAATCATGATGTTCTACCTTATTGCTAAACGCCGTCATTACAACTCATATGTGAAGGATTATAGAGAAGTCCGATCGCCAGAAAAGCAATCCCCCAGCGTGCGAGCCAAACTAGGCTGTGTGGCTTACACTTGACACCTATTCGTTCGTCCTCCCACGCTATCACTTCCATGCAAGAACACGACTCAAAGCCGACCTCTACCGAACAGCACACGCCGATGATGCAGCAGTATTTGCGCCTGAAAGCTGAGGCGGGACCACTGTTGCTGCTCTACCGCATGGGCGACTTCTATGAAATGTTTTATGAGGATGCTGAGCGCGGAGCACGCCTACTCAACCTAACCCTCACACGCAGAGGCTCTTCAAATGGCGCCCCTATACCCATGGCGGGAGTCCCCTTTCATGCTGCAGAGCAGTATCTCGCTAAACTTGTAGCTGCAGGCGTATCAGTCGCCATCTGCGAGCAAATCGGAGACCCAGCAACCAGCAAGGGACCCGTCGAGCGCAAGATCATGCGCATCGTGACGCCCGGCACCCTCACGGACGAAGCACTGCTGCCGGCCAAGTCAGACCGTTGCGTAGCAGCAGTTTTTGTTCCCACCAAGGCCAACAAATCTGGTCGCGCAGGTGTCGCTTGGTTAAACCTGGCAAGCGGTGAGTTCAAAATTTCAGAATGTGCAGTTGACGCGCTTGACTCTGAGCTACATCGTATCGAGCCTGCCGAAGTTATCTTCGCAGAAGACGCACAGCTAAGCTTCACCCTGTCTTGCGCCACGACGCGCGTGCCTTCTTGGCACTTTGAGGCCGAGCAAGCGCAAGCGCATTTATTAAAGCATTTCAATACGCAATCTTTGTCTGGTTTTGATATTGAGGACTTGCCGATCGCGATTTGCGCAGCCGGTGCTCTACTGCGTTACGCGGGCCGCACACAGACACAAGCGCTCTCTCATATTCAGGCGCTCAGCGCAGACCGAGCAAGCCAATATGTGCTGATGGACCCTGCGACGCGCAGGAACCTAGAGTTAACACGAACGATCTCTGGTGAAGAGGCGCCTACGTTGTTATCCATCATAGATGGTTGCTGCACCCCCATGGGCAGCCGCTTGCTCAGACGCTGGCTACATCATCCTCTACGAGATAACGCTCCAGTGCTCGCTCGACAGTCCGCGATCACCGCACTGCTCGGCACCCATCAGTCACGTGGCGAACTCTTACACGCCATTCCTCTGCTTCAGTCTTTACGTACCGGGCTGGACAAGCTTCCTGATCTAGAACGGATCGCCACGCGCATCGCCCTGCTGTCGGTGCGTCCTCGCGAGCTGGCCAGTTTGCGTGACGCACTCGGTGCATTACCTGAGCTCGAAACACTACTCGGCGATGCCACACAACAATCTGAACGTCTGCAGGCCTTAGCGAACCACCTGCGTCCACCCGAAGGCCTACATGCCCTGCTGACGCGCGCAATCGCGCAAGAGCCCGCAGCCCAAATTCGTGACGGCGGCGTCATCGCGACCGGTATGGATGCCGAACTCGATGAACTAAGAGCAATCTCTACCGATAACGGCACCTATTTACTCGAGCTCGAAGCGCGCGAACGTGCTCGCACCGGGATCTCCACCTTGCGTGTTGAGTTCAATCGTGTGCATGGTTTCTTTATTGAAGTCTCCCGCGCACAAGCGGACAAGGTTCCTGAAGACTACCGTCGACGTCAAACATTAAAGAACGCAGAGCGCTACATCACGCCCGAACTAAAAGTTTGGGAAGATAAAGTACTGTCGGCTCAGGATCGCTCGCTCGCTCGAGAAAAATGGCTCTTTGATCAACTTCTTGAGCAGCTGCTTCCAAGTGTCACAGCACTGGCCGCCTGTGCAAGCGCTTGCGCCGAACTCGACACACTCGTTGCCTTGGCGCATCACGCACAATTACACGAATGGGTGTCGCCGCAACTGCTAGAACAGGCGGCGATTGATATTGAGTCTGGTCGTCACCCTGTCGTCGAACGCTCGATTGAACGCTTTACACCAAACAGTTGCGTCCTGAACGCACAACGTTCACTGCTCGTCATCACTGGGCCCAATATGGGTGGCAAATCAACCTATATGCGGCAAGTAGCTTTAATTGCCTTGTTGGCACGCGTCGGTAGCTTTGTGCCTGCGAAGCGTGCCGCGATTGGTCCCCTCGATCGTATCTTTACACGTATCGGCGCGGCCGATGATCTTGCAGGCGGACGTTCGACCTTCATGATGGAGATGACCGAAGCTGCTGCCATCTTGGCATCCAGCACGTCGCAAAGCCTTGTACTGATGGACGAGATTGGTCGCGGCACCTCCACCTATGATGGTCTAGCACTTGCTTGGTCGATTGCACAGCGACTTGTCACACATAATCGCGCGCTCACGCTGTTTGCAACACACTATTTTGAAATTACCCGTATGCCTGCCGAACAACCCAACACGGCAAACGTTCACTTAGCGGCCGCTGAGTCCCCGACGGGAATTGTCTTTCTGCACGAAGTGAAGGATGGCCCGGCAAGTCGTAGCTACGGGATCCAAGTTGCACAACGTGCTGGAGTACCTGCTGCCGTCATTCGGCATGCGGCGCGCGAACTTGAACGACTAGAGTCGCAAGGCGCGCCCACTCCTCAACTCGGACTATTCGCTCAGGCAAACGAACCTGCAGCCGCACGGGTCGAAGCAGCCCAAGATCAGGCGGCCCAAGCGCGTATTCGCCAAGCCGTATCTGAGCTAGACCCAGACACGCTTAGCCCGCGCGAAGCGCTTGATGCCTTATATCAACTCAAAAATTTATTACCTTAGGGCCTCGCCATGCATCCTGATCACCCACTCGATCTTTTAGGAGGGCTGACACCTTCCAAGTTCATGCGCGAATATTGGCAACGCAAACCTTTACTCATTAAACAAGCGTTTCCCAACTTCCGTCCGCCTCTTACCGCCACCGCCCTCAAAAAATTGGGTCGGCGTGACGATGTGGAATCGAGACTCGTGTGGAAAGAAAAAAAGGTCTGGCAAATGGAGCGCGGTCCTTTTGCTAGGCTACCTAAATCCACTGAACCCAATTGGTCTCTGCTTGTGCAAAGTGTCGACATCCACGACGATGCCGCTTGTGCATTGATGAATCAGTTCCGTTTTGTTCCCGATGCTCGACTCGATGATTTGATGATTAGTCTGGCCACCCTTGGTGGAGGCGTAGGCCCACACTTTGATAGCTACGATGTTTTTTTGTTGCAAGGCCAAGGTCGTCGCCGCTGGAGTTTTGGGCAACAAAAGGATTTGACCCTAATTGATGGCCTCTCACTTAAGATTCTTAAGCATTTCAAACCAGACAAAACCGTCGTACTTGAGCCAGGCGACATGCTTTATTTGCCGCCCCAAGCGGCGCACGACGGCGTGGCGCTTGATAATGATTGCATGACCATCTCAATCGGCTTTCGCGCACCCGATGAGGCTGCGCTCGCGCGAGGCATGCTCGAAGCCGCCGCCGATCAAATCATCGCACGCAGTGGTTTCGCGTCAGGACCTTATGGCGAGCCCCCTCTTCCCGGGCCAGCACTCGACAAGCTTTACCGGGATCCATCGCAGTCAGCCGTCGCACATCCCGCTGAAATACCCGATCGACTCAGGGACGCCGCCGTGCGTGCTGCTGGAAAAATCAAGTTTGATGAAGCGCTGGCGACACGCTTTTTAGGTTGTTGGTTGACTGAACCGAATCAAGCCGCTGTGTTTGATCATCACGCAGCCGCTGAGGGTTGGGATGATGACACTCCCTACACGCATTGGGTACTCGATCGTCGCACCCGCATGTTGTATCGTGATCAGCAGTTGTTCATTAACGGTGAAGCCGCCAGCGTACGCGCTGAAGCCGGACTTCGTCTGTTAGCCGACGAGCGAGAACTCGCCGGTAATTGCGCCGCCGCCAAACGTCTATCTTCCGAAGCGCGAGAGGCTCTTGCCGATTGGTTAGACGACGGCTGGATCAAGCTGGTACGAAAACCTTAACGCAAATCAATCTGTTTGAAGACAACCGGCTTTTTCAATAAAGCGGATCACTTCATCCAGACCCTCACCTGACTTAAGATTTGTCATCACCCAAGGACGGTCGGCACGCATACGCGCTGTATCGTGCCGCATGACCTCAAGATTTGCGCCGACATAAGGTGCTAGATCGATTTTATTAATAACAAGCAAATCACTACGCGTGATACCAGGACCACCCTTGCGTGGGATTTTTTCTCCACCGGCCACGTCAATCACATAAATCGTCAAATCCGAAAGGTCAGGACTAAACGTTGCAGCCAAGTTATCTCCGCCAGACTCGATAAAAATCAAATCCAAATCAGGAAATCTCTTTTGCATGCGATCGATAGCCTCTAAGTTGATCGAGGCGTCTTCGCGAATCGCCGTATGGGGACACCCGCCCGTTTCCACGCCCATGATGCGATCTGCCGATAGCGCTTGAGCGGCCACCAGCAGTCGCTCGTCTTCTTTTGTGTAGATGTCATTGGTAACAACGGCCAAGTTGTACTGATCGCGCATGCGTTTGCATAACACTTCAACAAGTGTCGTTTTACCAGAGCCCACAGGCCCGCCAATGCCAACACGCAAGGGGTTCGAACTTTGCATTGCTATTCCTTATTCTGCTGATCTGATGTTCTGATATTTTGAATCGTTGTACACGTTAACTTCTGTATATGGACTAAATCCTCTGCGTACACCTCAGCTGCGGAACAGCCGACTGTACTGTGTCTCGTGCCGCGCGCTCGTGATCGCCAAACCGAACGCTGCCGATCCCGACTCTTCGGGATTGAAGCCTTCAGCAATTTCCATTGCATGCACAATATCGACTTTCAAACGATGTAACAAAGCCTGCCCTTCAATCTGCCCAAGAGGCACTGACTTGACCGCAGCAAGCACTTGGTTTTCAACCCAACTCCACAAATAGGCAGACAAGGCAAGCTTCTGCGTCACGCCTGACACCGCAGCAAGAGCCGCATACACAGAGGGATACACCCAGACCACCTCAGTGAGGCAAGCCAATGACTGCCCTTGAGGCCACTGTGCAAATAACTTTGCCATGGAATGCCC
>JBILHV010000127.1:0-5467 GCA_044350305.1 Burkholderiaceae bacterium | reverse complement strand
CAGTCTGAAATTTCGCGGCACCCGTGTCGGCAACTTCGGTCGAGGATGCGTTCGTCGTCGTTCGTGTCGTTGACGGAGCCTTAGGCGACTGTGATGGACTCGCCAGCGTAATGTCACCACTCGAACCTTGAGAGGAACAACCTGCGATCACAGTCAAAGCGCTCAGGCAAATGGTTAGTACAAATCGGCTCACGTTGGCATTCCAGTTTATTGATCAGCGGAAGTATAAGGGACTAAAAGCGCCTGTTTAATATTTTCACGCAGAGTGAGCGGTTTGGTCGCTGGGGCATAGCGGTCGACGACCTGCTGGTCACGCGCCACCAGAAACTTCGTGAAATTCCATTTAATGGCTTCAGTGCCAAAGAGCCCTTTTTTCTCTTGTTTTAGCCACTCAAAGACTGGACTAGCGTTTGGGCCATTTACCTGAACTTTGGCGAACATTGGAAAGGTGATCTTAAATTGTGTGTCGCAAAACACGGCGATCTCAGCGTTATCGCCCGGCTCTTGATGACCGAACTGGTCGCAGGGGAATCCCAGTACCGTGAACCCTTGCGCACCGAACTCCTGTTGAAGGACTTCTAGCTCAGCGTATTGCTTGGTGAATCCGCACTTTGACGCGACATTTACGAAAAGAAGGACTTGTCCGGCGTAGATTGAGAGTTGTTGCGGTTTGCCATCGATGGCGATAGCACTTAACTGTTCGAGGGACATCGTTGACCTCAGGAGGCAAGAGAAGAGAAGGCCTCAATCGCACGCAGCCGTGAGCTGCGCAGATCGACGCGTTGTGCGGGGTAACCGATCGCCGATCGGGTTAACGGCAGCGGATCGTGGATTTCCTTAGGGCTAAGATGCGCAAGCTCAGGGATCCAGTGCTTAATAAAAGAGCCTGTCGCATCAAAACGTTCTGACTGGCTAATAGGATTAAATACACGGAAATAGGGTGCCGAATCTGCACCGGTCGAAGCGCTCCACTGCCAGCCCCCGTTATTGGCAGCAAGCTCGCCATCAATAAGGTGTTGCATGAAAAACGCTTCGCCCCGACGCCAATCGATCAGCATATTCTTGGTCAAGTACATGGCAACGACCATGCGCAAGCGGTTGTGCATCCAACCCGTCCGTAATAACTGGCGCATCGCGGCATCAATGAGCGGGATGCCAGTCTGCCCGCTCGCCCACGCGTTGAAGTCCTCGTCAGCGTCGCGCCAGACGATGGCATTTGTCTGCGGGCGCATGGGTTGATGCATGGAAAGTTCAGGGTAGCCGTGCAGCAGGTGCTGATAGAACTCACGCCATAAAAGTTCACTGATCCAAGTTGTGATGCCGGGCTGCCCAGTACCCATTTCACCCTGATTACAGATCATCGCGCGGTGCAAACATTGGCCAGCAGAGATCAAACCAGCCGCTAAATAGGGTGAGAGCGTACTCGTGCCTGGTAACGCGGGAATATCGCGGTCGCGTTGATAGTGGTATATCGCTTCATCTGAAAAGCGTTCTAGCCGCAGGTGTGCTTCTGCTTCAGTTGCTGGCCAGCCGTCGCGAATGATTTGCGGCACCTGCGCGCAATAGGCAAGACTGTCCGGAACGGGATCTGCCTTGATAGAGGCTAACTTCGCTTGCTTGGCGGGTGCTGGCGTCAGTTTGTAGGGGCGGTCTTGCAGCGCACCGCGGCACGCCCGTGAAAACGGTGTAAACACTCTGTAGTAGCTGTCGCCACCGGTCTTGACCGTGCCCGGCTCGAGCAGCGTGGCGCCCAAGTGCCCGGTCAGCATGACGCCATGCTCTTTGAGCAACTTGTAGCTCGCCCGATCTCGGTTGCGCTCGTTGAGGCCATACTCGCGGTTGCAATGTACAGAGTCAGCACCGTGTTGTTGCACAAACGTCAGTAACGCCTGAGGTACATTTTTCCACCGCGGTACGACAAGTAGTTTGAGTGGAATATTGAGATCGGCTAGCTCGGCGGATAAGCTTTTGAGCGCGCGTAGCCAGAATTGCACTTTGATCGGTGCGTCCTGATGTGAGGCCCATTGCTCCTCAGAGATAATAAATAGCCCAATCGTTGGACCCGTGGCCGCCGCGGCGTATAAGGCGGGCTGGTCATGAATTCGCAGATCGGTTCTGAACCAACAGATACTTGTCATTTTGTCTGCTCACGCCAGCGCTTGACTGCTGCCAGCGTACTTGACACGTGTTGATCTGGATTCAGGCTCGCATGTGTGAAATAAATCTTTTGGTCCGGTGTCACCACATAAGATATACGGCTTGCCATGGCGGATGAAAAAAACATCGTTGCTTGGTAGGCTTTCATGGTTGTGCGGTCTAGGTCTGCTGCGACGGCAAACTTACCACCACAGGGTCCGAGTGAAAATTTCTTGAGCGTCTCAATGTCATCGCCGGAAACGCCGATGACTGTTGCACCAAGCGCTTGAAAATCATCGGTTGCTTGGGCAAAAAGGTTTGCTTCAATCGAGCATCCGCTGGTGAAGGCTTTCGGATAAAAGTACACAATCACTGGACCGGTTTTCAGTGCTTCGGTGAGCGTGAAGGTAAACGTCTTGCCAGCCAACGCTGCAGGCGCACTGAAAGCAGGGGCACTGGCCCCCGGCTGCAGTTGTGCCAATGCGACAGACTGGAAACAGAGCGATGCGACGACACTTGCGAGTGCACGCCAAAGAAAGCGTATTTGCTTCAGATCAAGTTGAAGTGTTTGTTTCATTTGTAATTGAGCGTACAGTTACATCAATAAGAGGACTTGAGCAAAGGAGTTGAAATGGTTCGAAAGCCTGCAAAGCGTCGTGATTCAGTTTTTTGCGCCTTCATGTTGGGTGCAACGTTGTCTTTATTGACATCACTTAGTGCTGCTCAACGACCATTACCCCCAGTGCCTGCAATTGTCTGGCCGGACTCCGTTGAGCCAGATCCCGCGCGTTGGACCCAAGAGGATGTCACGCCAGAGCAAAAATTTAAGACTGCTCGCGCCGAAGCGGTGGCTGCACATCAAGACGCACAAAACGCCTGCAAAATCATGCCAAACGAGGATCAGCGACTGTGCTTGGCGCAAGCGCGAGTTGTGTTTGACTCCGACATGCAGGTCATCCGACAACGTTTTGGCGATTTCCGCTAGTTAAAACGCCCCCGTGTACCGGCGAGGCTGAATTTGCCAGCCCCAAGTAATGCCACACAAAGCGCGCCAAACAAAAAGAAACCCTGTAATTCTAAAAACCATCCACCGGTTTTGGTCAGTTGGAATAACTGGTGGCTATGGGCAAGATAGATGGCGACCAGCATGTTGAACACGACAGCCAGGGCAGCGGGACGTGTCAACACCCCTAGGATCATGAGCGCAGGCGCCACGATTTCTCCGACGTAAACCCCGAAAGCCAGAGCGCTCGGCCAACCGTTGGTCACAACGAGTGCGCTGATCCCGTCAATTCCGTGAATCAGCTTGTGTAGACCATGGGATAGCACCAAGAGCCCAACAGTCAGGCGCAGTATTAGCTTACCGGCATCATCGAAACGATTCATCAAGTGTCCTCTTGTGGAGTGCCTCAAAACTTAGCAGTAATCAGCTAAGCCAAAGTTGCACAATGCTAACAGAGCAAGCTGTTGTATTCGGGAATTTTCTTTGCGAACCGAAGGAAATCCCACCACGACATTAAGGATTACTTTTTCGACTATTCGGTATGATTAGTCAACAAAATATGCATCCCAGGAGCACGCAGTGGAAACGAATCACGCAGCAGGTCAAGAAAGTGAAGAATCAAAGATGATCGTCGAATTAGTTGCCAAGTTCGTCGACCAGGAATTAATGCCACTTGAGGCCGGTGTGCTGAGCCGTGAGATCGCCGGAGAACACTGCGCACTCACCAAGGACGAAGAAGCCAGTTTACGTGCGAAGTGCAAGGAACTGGGCTTATGGGCCTTGGACGCACCCGAAGCGATGGGCGGCGCGAACTTGCCGGCCGTGACGCTCATGGCGCTCAACGAAGAGCTCGGTCGTACAGTCGTGCCTTTTACCTTTCCACCTGACTCGCCGAATCTCCATATGTTGATGGCAACGGCCAACGAACAACAAAAGAAAAAGTATCTTGAGCCGTACGCCTTAGGTGACGCGAAGTCGGCCATTGCAATTTCAGAGCCTAACGCAGGTGGCGATCCGTCCGGCATGTTGACCCGTGCCGTGTTGGATGGCGACAGCTGGGTGATTAACGGTCGCAAGATCTGGGTCAGTCGTGTGCCGGCTGCAGATTTTGTGGTGGTGATGGCGCGTGTCGGCTCGGGCAAGCGTCACGAGGGGATCACGGCATTCATCGTAGATAAAGGGACCAAGGGTTTTGAGATCTTGCGCGAGATTCCTATGCTCGCTGGCCATCGCACCTATGAGCTTGCTTTTGAAGATTGTCGAATTCCCAAAGAGAATTTGTTGGGTGAGGTCGGAGCGGGCTTCGCGCCGATGCAACTGCGGCTGGTGATACGACGCCTGCAGATGGGGGCCTGGTGTATTGGCATGTGTCGTCGTGCACTCGACATGATGTGCACGCACGCCAAACAACGTGTCACGTTTGGCATGCCGCTGAGCGATCGTCAGGCCATACAGTGGTGGATTGCAGATGCCGCGATGAAAATGCATGCCTGTCGCTTGATGGTGCTGGATGCCGCGCGCAAGCAGGACTTGGGACAAGACGTGAAGTTCGAAGCCTCGATGATCAAGGTGTATGCCACCGAGATGGCGGCCGAGATCATTGATCACGCTATGCAGACCTTTGGAGCAATGGGTGTCACCAAAGAGATGCCGCTTCATTTGATGGCGCAACGCATTCGCGTGATGCGCGTCTATGAAGGACCTTCAGAAGTACACCGTATGTCAATCGCTAAAAAGATTTTGAAAGAGGCACGCTAAGTGCGAAAAAATACACCTTTAGATGGCATCACGGTCATCGATCTGACCCAGATCTACCAGGGGCCTTACGCAACCTTCTTGATGGCAAAAGCGGGCGCTGATGTGATCAAGATAGAGCCAATCAACGGTGAGCCTTCGCGCATCCGTGCCAAGGTCAGCGGTAGTGCCTCGTTGCCCATGGCGATGCTCAACACGAATAAACGCGGGGTCACGCTGAATCTAAAGACGGCGGGCGGGCGCGAACTGTTCAAGGAAATGATCAAGCGCGCAGACATCGTGATCGAAAACTTTGCGCCCGGCGTGATGGATCGCCTAGGAGTAGGGTGGTCGGTTTTGCACGAAATCAATCCGCGGTTGATCTATGGAACGGGTACTGGGTATGGCTTGTCGGGTCCTGATCGCGACAACCTCGCCATGGACGTCACGATTCAAGCGTCGTCTGGGATGATGAGTGTGACTGGGATGCCAGATGGCCCGCCGATGCGTGCTGGGGCCTCCATCGTCGATTTTTTGAGTGGTGTGCATCTGTACGCGGGCATCATGACGGCTCTGTATGAGCGCACCCAAACG
>JBILHV010000126.1:0-5475 GCA_044350305.1 Burkholderiaceae bacterium | reverse complement strand
TTAATGGCGGCCTGTAAAAAGCGCAGTGTGCCGAGGCGCTCAGAGGCTTTGGCGCGCATGGCATCCTTGACGGCATTCGCGAGGCGCAATTTTAGGTCTGACATGATGTGCTTTCCGTAAAGACGATAGATAGGCGAATTATAGAGCGTGCGCGAGCTTGAGCGTACGTAGTAAGGCCGTGTGATCCTCAAGACGACCGGCCAATAGATGTTTGATTCCTTGTACGCGTTGCCAAACGCCAATGACCCCCAGCAGCGGGGCATGTAACAGCGCGTGACGTTCTCGTTCTAGCAACGCAGGGCGAACAATGACGTTGACCGATCCTGTTTCGTCCTCGAGTGTTAAAAATAGAATGCCATTGGCGGTAGGCGGGCGTTGTCTAAGAATAACGAGCCCGCAGGCGCGTGCGAGTCGACCGTCTTGCAGATCGTCGAGTGACTGCGCAGAGTAAAACCGTAGCGTATTTAATTGTGTCCGTAGCAACGCAAGCGGATGACGTCCGAGCGTGTAGCCGAGCTGACGGTAGTCTGTCAGCATATTGTCTGCCTCACTTGGTGCAGGTAGCTCGGCGTCGCGCTCGTCCTGGATGGGTGCGTCGCGTAGCAAGCCTTTGGTCGCGATGTGGCCTGTCACTTCCCATGCAGCATGTCGGCGATGAGCAGACCAGTGATCGAACGCACCGACCTGTGCGAGTTTTTGTAACGTGCTGTGGTTGAGTCCCGTGCGTTTGGCAAAATCCTGGAGATCGACAAAGGGCGTCTCGAGACGGATTTGCTCAATGGTGAGGGCTGAGCTACGTTCCAAGCCGCTTATTTGATTGAAGCCCAACTGCACCGTAGGTCGTGCCCCTGGCAGGGGCTGCGTGAGAGTGCAGTTCCACATACTTTGGGTGGCGTCGATTGGATCAACCTTGACGCCATGGCGCCTTGCGTCTTGTATCAATTGGGAAGGTGCATAAAAACCCATGGGTTGCGCATTGAGCAAGGCCACAAGAAAAGCTTCGGGTTCGTGACATTTGAGCCAGGCACTAACATAGGCCAGTAAGGCGAAGCTTGCCGCATGGCTTTCTGGAAATCCATATTCGCCAAAGCCCTCGATCTGCTTAAAAATCGCGTCTGCGAATTCTGGCGTATAGCCATTATTGAGCAAACCATTGATTAACCGTGTTCTAAATTGATCTACACCGCCTTTACGTCGCCAAGCGGCCATGGATCTGCGCAACGCATCGGCTTGACCAGCGTTAAAGCCAGCCGCGACCATGGCGATTTTCATGACTTGCTCTTGAAAAATAGGTATGCCTAGTGTGCGTTGTAAGACTTCGCGTACGGCAGGGCTTGGGTAGACAATCGCTTCAAGACCTTGACGCCTTCTGAGGTAGGGATGCACCATGCCGCCTTGGATCGGACCAGGCCGTACGATCGCGACTTCAACGACGAGATCGTAAAAGCAACGGGGCTTGAGTCGCGGCAACATACTCATTTGTGCACGCGATTCGATCTGAAAGACACCAACCGTATCGGCCTGACAAATCATGTCGTAGGTCGCACAATCGTCTTGTGGCACATCATGCAATGCAAAATGCGTGATGCCGCGTCGCCAAGCGGTGAGATGCAATGCTTGACGAATAACGGTCAGCATCCCTAAGGCCAGTACGTCTACCTTAAGTAGCCCGACGGCATCCAAGTCATCTTTATCCCACTGCACAACACTACGCTCGGGCATTGAGGCGTTCTCGATAGGTACCATGCGCGAGAGTAAACCGCGTGCCAGTACAAAACCGCCAGGGTGCTGGGAGAGGTGGCGTGGAAATCCCATCAAGGCTTGAGCGAGCTGCGCCCACTGCTGCGTCACAATATCCTCAGTATCCATACCTGCTTCAGCAAGACGATTGATTAAGTCCTGCTTGCCATCCCACCAACGATACGATTTGGCCACGAGGTCGATGCGGTTTGGATCCATGCCCAGAGCACGTCCGCTATCACGCAAGGCGCTGCGAGGTCGATAAGATGTCACCACTGCAGTCAGTGCAGCGCGTGTGCGACCGTATTTTTGATAAAGATACTGAATGACTTCTTCGCGTCGGTGGTGCTCGAAGTCCACATCAATGTCGGGAGGCTCGTTACGTTCACGACTAATGAAACGCTCGAAGAGTGCATTGCCATTCGCGGGATCTACAGAAGTAATACCTAAGCAATAACAGACGGCAGAGTTTGCTGCGGAGCCACGTCCCTGACAAAGAATGCCGCGACCGACCGCGAATTTCACCAAATCGTAGACCGTGAGGAAGTAGGCCTCGTATTGCAATTCAGCGATCAGAGCAAGCTCTGCGTCAAGTTGCTTTTGTACTTGAGCCGGAATGCCGTTCGGGTAACGTTGCTGTGCACCTTGCATGGTTTGTTCGTGCAGGTAGCGCCGAGCGGTATAGCCTTCAGGGACAACTTCTTCTGGGTATTCGTAGCGCAGGCTGTCCAGGCTAAACGTACATTGTTGTGCGATGCGAACTGTTTCTTGCAGTAGAGCTTGAGGATATAGATTCGCCAGGCGCATCCGACTACGCAGATGCTGTTCTGCATTGGCGGCGAGCAAGTAGCCGCATTCGCTCACCGTTTTGTGTAATCGGATTGCCGCGAGGGTGTCGTGCAAAGGCTTGCGCGAACGTTTGTGCATTTCCACTTGCCCCAACGCGACACAAGGTAAACCAAGTTTATTTGCTGCGTGTTCAATCTGTTGATTGAGGAGTCGTTCATTATTACGATGCAGGTAACTGATGCCCACCCAGGCGCGTTCGGGGTAGGCCGTCTTGATCCATTGCAAGCGTTCAGCTAATTCATGTGGCGTTGCGAAATGATCTGGCAGAAGGATCGCGAGACAGTCCTGAACCTGCGCCTCTTCAGTACGCAATAGATATTGCCCCTTAGGAGCCTGCATACGTCCGCGTGTAATGGTTTCACATAAATTGCCATAGCCCTCACGATTCTGTGCCAGCAAAATGATTCGAAAGGCTGAGTATGTCTTGGGCGTTAGGCGTAACTCTGAACCGACTAAAAGTTTTAGACCTATTTTTTTAGCTTCAACGTGTGCGCGCACAATCCCGGCAAGTGAGCATTCATCGGTGAGAGCGAGAGCGTGATAGCCGAGCGCAGCCGCTTGTGCGACAAGACTTTCAGGCGCTGAGGCGCCGCGCAGAAAGGAAAAGTGGCTTAAGGTACTGAGCTCTGCGTAGGCTGGTAGTCCCGATTGCGGTGCGATCTGCATACTGTTAGCTAAATAGCCCATGCAAATACCAATGCGGGGGATCTGCATCGCGCTCACGATAAATCCAGTAACGCGCGCCTGTCGTATCACGTGCCTCGAAGTAGTCTCTTGCAATGCTCGGTCCGCCCCACCAGCCGCACTCCAGACGCTCGGGGCCGCGCAAGAGCTCAAGCGCTGTGCGATAAATAGGTCGATTTCGCTCTACACGTAGTGCAATCGGCACTGGCAGCAGCCAGAACGGTCGATCGAGTAACTGCGGTGCACCGTCTTGCGCAGCGTGCTCAAGGTTGCTAGGTGTAGATATCCAGTTGTTTGCGATTTCAGGGCGATGGTCAGCGACGGCTGCGGGGTGCAATAAACATTGGGGCCCCAAGCGTGCCGTAAGTAGATCGAAGAGTTTGCGGCGTTCAGCAGGCGTGCGAAGCGTTTCTGGAAATAGTCCTCCGCCAGTATGTTGTAACTCAGCAATGTCGATACTTTCTACTGTTAGTGCAATGACTGAATCTTTCAGGGGTAAGCGTTCAATATGCTCGTGCACCAACAGCATTAGACCGCTTAGGGTGTGTACAGGCTCTCCGAAAGCTAAATCATGTTGTGTATGGACGGCACTCTCTTTATAGCGCTCGTGATGCAAGATAATACGCAGGCGTGTGAGGGCGCTGCGTTTTGCAACGAGCCACACGCATAGCCGCGCTAGCATGTGTTCGATACGATGCATAATGGCCACGGTATGATCCATACGCTCGGTCAAGTCTAGACGTTGCATAAATTGAGGCGCAGGCTGATAAGCTTTAAGCGTGGTGTGTGTTTGACTGTAGGCGGCGTCGAGTTCTTGTAGAAGTGCTGGCCCAATCCGTCGCGATAGGCCTGCCCGTGGCAAGGTACGTAGCCCCTTAAAGGTGTTGCAACCAATGGCATCGAGCCACTGACGATGCGCCTGTGCACCCGGCAGAACGAGACAGGGCAGGGGGTCGAGTGCTCGCGTCAGTGACGTGTACGAGCAAGCATAGCGTTGACGTGCTTGGTTTGCGTGAGCAAGCAACCATGCGCCGGTCGGGGTGGGCGCCACACTAGTGCTGAGCTGATTGTGCAACACGCTCACGCGTTGCCGTAGTCCGTAAAGAATTTTTCGTACGCCCCCAAATAATCGTAAGCTTGCTTCGATCTCTAGCAGTACCGTATGGCTTGCCCCCTGATAAACGGCTGGCGTATAGGCGAGCGCATGCTGCGCACACTGATCGAAAATCGACTGTTGCGTCTCTGTCGAACGTTCAGTCGTTAACGCCTCATGCTGAGGGTGCCAAGACGGTTGCCAGTATTCGAGTGCGTGTAGGCGCAGGCCGATCCATATCGCCATGGGGGGTACTCATCAAATAATTGTGTGTTTCGCGCGGTAGGCAAAGCAACTTGCTGTGCAACGAGCCGCGTCGTTTGATAACGGAAATATGCAAATTCCCTGCATGGTCGGGTTCGAGTGTTAACCGTAGGTTGGCGGGTGAGGCAATCGCTTTTGTGGCGATCGGTCGATACATTACGAAAAGCGTTTGGCTTGTTTGGGCAGCGAGTTGTAAACGTTTGAGCGCAAGCTGTGGGATGGTGTCAGTCCAACAAAGGAGCGCCGCACAACTGCCGTTCCTAAGAGTTTGCTCTGCCGCCCACCATTGATCACGGCGTTCGGCGGTGCGTACGTAAAAAATCGAACGTGGTGTGTTTAACCAGCTCTTCCAACAAACAATATTGGGGATGTAGGGGGGATTAATGAGCGCGATCGCTTGTTGTGGATCCAGTGAGGTCAGTGCAGGGCGTAAAAGGCGTAATTCGCCGATTCCTGCACCAGCGGTTAAGAGTTCAATGAGTGTGCCTGTCGGCCAGCCGCCCCCGGGGAGCTCTGCATCGAGGCTGCGGTGACCCGTGCCAACGGTAGGGCGTGTGTATGTGCCGAGTTCAGAGCCCCGCCACAGATCTGGGTGAATATGCTGTGGTTGGGCGCTAGGTCTGTTTGTTTGTATTGGGATTGAAGAGAAAAGCATGCCGAAGATTCATGAAAGTCAGGATTAATACTGTACAAATATACAGTATTAATAGAATCTTCAACTAGACTTTATTTAAAAAATTTTTGCTGCGTCGTGTCGATTGTCCAATGCGTTTGACCTTCAGTTTGACCTAGCGCGTTGTAGCGCCGCTCAAGGAAAATCGCTTTCCCATCAATATGTTGCAGAA
>JBILHV010000125.1:0-5485 GCA_044350305.1 Burkholderiaceae bacterium | reverse complement strand
GGCTTGGATGTGGTACTACAACAATGTGGGCGGCGGTCGTTGTCCGATCGTTGACACCTGGTGGCAGACAGAAACCGGTGGTCACATGATTACCCCGCTGCCTGGTGCGACACCGCTTAAGCCTGGCTCGTGCACGACACGTTTGCCTGGTATCACCGCAGCCATCGTGGATGAAGTAGGGGGCGATGTTGAGGCGGGACACGGTGGTTTCCTCGTGATCAAACGTCCTTGGCCTTCCATGATCCGCACGATCTGGGGCGATCCAGATCGTTTTGTGAAGAGCTACTTTCCTCCCGAGTTGCGTGGTTACTACTTGGCGGGTGATGGTGCGCAATGCGACAAGGACGGTTGTTTCTGGATCATGGGGCGTATTGATGACGTCTTGAACGTCTCTGGCCATCGCCTTGGAACCATGGAAGTCGAGTCTGCATTGGTTGCTCACGAGATGGTTGCTGAGGCCGCAGTGGTGGGGCGCCCCGATCCAACAACGGGTGAAGCTGTTGTGGCGTTTGTGGTGCTCAAGCGCAGCCGCCCAGAAGGTGACGAGGCGATCGCGATTGGCAAGCAATTACGCGATTGGGTGGCCAAAGAGATCGGTCCGATTGCCAAGCCCAAAGAGATTCGCTTCGGCGATAACTTGCCCAAGACGCGCTCGGGAAAAATCATGCGTCGCTTGTTGCGTGTCGTGGCCAAGGGTGAAGTGGTCACACAGGACATATCCACCTTAGAAAACCCCGCGATTCTTGATCAGTTATCCAAGCCGGTCTAAGCGGTGGCGGGTTTTCTTGCTTTGATAAAAAGGGGCCTTCGGGCCCTTTTTTAATAGCCCTAAGATTTGCCTGATTTTTAAACGCGAACGAGAAGTGCGCGTTAGACTCTAGGCGATCTTGCGCCTTGGAATCCATGTGGATTTCTAAGGCTCAGTAAATCCGGCTTTGGAGATTGCAATGTTGATGGCCTTTTTGGTGGTGTTGCATTTGTTGGCGGCCCTAGTTTGGGTCGGTGGGATGTTTTTTGCGCACAGTGCACTGCGCCCGACTGCGGCAAGCGTGTTGCAGCCACCAGAACGTCTGACACTAATTAGTGGCGTGTTCGGTCGCTTCTTCGTGTGGGTGAAAGGCGCAATCCTTCTGCTCTTTCTTTCAGGCTTTGGCTTAATTCACATGTTAGGCAGCTTTGGCAAGCTAGGATGGTATGTGCATACGATGCTATTGATCGCTGTGGTCATGACCGTGATTTTTGCTTACATCTACGGTGGGCCCTTTCGTATGCTTAAATCAGCTGTGGCTACAAAAGATTGGCCAACCGGCGGCCTAGCACTCGCCAAGATTCGACCCCTTTTATTTACAAACTTGATTCTCGGTTTGATCACCGTAGCGATTGGTGCAGGAGGCCGTTACGTCTAGTGATCATCCTCGGGATCGCTGATAACGAGGAAGTGTGATGACAAACACGGTGCGCTATGACTTTAGTGGCAAACACGCTGTCGTGACGGGCGGCGCAGCGGGCATTGGCCAAGCATGTGTTGAGCAGTTTCTTGCCGCAGGTGCGCGTGTCTCCATCTGGGATCGCGATCCCCAAGCGCTGCGCGCCGCGCAAGACCTGCATGGCAGCAAGGTGCATACGGTGCAGGTCGATGTCTCTGATGCAGCGTCGGTTGCGCAAGCACTCGTTTCCTCAACAAACTTTTGCCCACACATCGACATGTTGGTGAATAGCGCTGGCATCACTGGGCCTAATGCAACGGTAGTGGACTACCCGCTGAGCGAATGGGATCGTGTGTTTGCGATCAATGTGCGCGGCACGCTCCTCACGTGTCAGGCGGTCGTGCCCAGGATGAAGCTTGCAGCACAAGGCCAAGGGGCAGGGCGCATTGTGAACATCGCTTCGGTGGCCGGCAAAGAAGGCAACCCGAACGCTTCGGCGTATAGCGCCTCGAAAGCGGCTGTCATCGGCCTCACTAAGTCTCTCGGTAAAGAGCTTGCCCAGACGGGCATTACGGTCAACTGCATTACACCCGCCGCGGTACGTACCGGAATGTTTGCGCAAATGACGCAAGAGCATATTGATTTCATGTTGTCCAAAATCCCCATGAATCGTTTTGGCGCCCCTGATGAAATCGCACATTTGGTGATGTGGTTGTCCTCGGACGCCTGCAGCTTCTCTACCGCTGCGGTGTTCGATATCTCTGGCGGCCGCGCAACATATTGATTACACCGTGCGATAGCTGTTAAATTCAACGCTTCATCCAAGGAGAAGCAATGAAACTCGTACGCTATGGCGCTAAAGGTAAAGAAAAACCCGGCCTGATCGATAAAGAAGGCAAGTTGCGTGATCTGTCGGGCGTTATTCCCGATATCACCTCCGCGTACCTGTCCAGCGCCGAGCTGTCCAAGCTCGCGAAAATCAAAACGAGCACATTGCCCTTGGTAAAAGGCAAGCCACGCTATGGCGTTCCACTCGCTGATGTGGGCAAGTTTTTGGCGATTGGTTTGAACTACTCAGACCATGCGGCCGAAGCCGGCATGCCTTGTCCTAAAGAGCCTATCATTTTCTTTAAGGCTGATACCAGCCTGAGCGGCCCTAATGACCCGGTGATGTTGCCTAAAGGATCAAAGAAATCCGATTGGGAAGTTGAACTTGGCGTGGTGATAGGAAAGAAAGCGCGCTACGTCAGCAAAAAAGATTCACTCAAACACGTCGCCGGCTATTGCTTGATCAACGACGTGTCAGAGCGCGAATATCAAATCGAACGCGGCGGCACCTGGGATAAGGGCAAGGGTTGCGATACTTTTGGTCCGGTCGGCCCGTGGCTTGTGACGGCAGACGAAATCAAGAATCCACAAAAGTTGGGCATGTGGTTGGATGTGAACGGCAAACGTTTCCAGACTGGCACCACCAAGACCATGATTTTTGATGTGCAGACGATTGTGAGTTATGTCAGCGAGTTCATGACGCTGATGCCAGGTGACATCATCACCACGGGTACGCCTCCAGGCGTTGGCATGGGTGTAAAGCCCAAGCCTCGCTACCTCAAGGCGGGCGACGTCATGACCCTCGGTATCGACGGTCTAGGCGAACAGCGTCAAGAGGTCGTGGCGTTTAAGAAGTGATCCCGGAGGGTTTGGGCGCAGAGTTTGACGGCGGTGTTGGCCTCGTCGATGATGCGCCCCATTGGGATAAAGCCGTGGATTTGTCGCGCAAAGCAGATGTATTGTGTGGGCACACCTGCGGCCGACAGTTTGTCAGCGTAGTCTCTGCCTTCGTCGTGTAAGGGGTCGTAGCCCGCAGTGATCACCATTGCCGGTGGCAACCCACTGTGGTCTTTGGCCAGCATGGGCGAGCCGCGCCAGTCCTTGCGCATCCACTGCTCGGGCATGTAGTGCCCGAAAAAATAAACCATGGTTTCCCGAGTCAATAAATAGCCTTCGCCATTTGTGCGCATCGATGCGCGCTCTTGGCTGGCATCGGTGACTGGGTAGAGTAGTAATTGCAGGACAGGCTTAAAGGCGTTGTCTTGCTTAAGCGTTAACGCCACCACAGCGGCCAAGTGCCCGCCTGCGCTGTCCCCACCCAACGCGATACGGCTAGGGTCAATACTTAACGTCGCAGCGTGCGCGTGTATCCATTTGGTGGCAGCCACGCAATCATCGGAGGCTGCAGGCATGACGTGCTCTGGCGCCATCCGATAGTCGATGGATAAGACGGCACAACCAGCAAGATTGGCTAAGGAGCGGCACAGCGTGTCATGGGTGTCCAGATCGCCAATGACGTGCCCACCCCCGTGGTAATAAACGAGAGCCGGTAAAGTCTGAGCGGCTTTGCTACCCAGCGGACGAATCACGCGCACGGGAATTATGCCGAGCGGGCCCGGCACTTTGATATCTTTACTCTCTGCAACCTCTGGCGCCTCGGGCTGGCTAAAGAAGCGACGCTCGCGATAAAACTGCCGCGCCTCAACCGGGGGCGAAGCGTGCATCGGGGGAATGCCTTTCTCTGCGACCAGATCAATTAGGGCTTTAGCTTGGGGATCGAGCATGGCAGGTTTCCGGTTGTCGCGTAATGGTGAGTGTTAGCGCACTTCGATTTCGATAAAGGCGACTTCATGTGCGCTGGCGTTAATCACATTATGATGCACGCCGGCTCCCCGCGTGTAGGATTGACCGAGTTTGAGTGGAAACTCTTTGAGGCCCTCGGGCGTTTCTAGGTGCAACAAACCGTTCGCGATGGGTACCACGACGTAGTCGTGGCCATGGGTGTGCCAGCCTGTCTCTGCTCCAGGGGCAAAGCGCCACTCCGTGACGATCACGCGCTCGTTGTCGATTTGTGTAGTCGGAACTGCTTGTGGTCGTGTGCTCATGGCGTTTGCTCGCGTAAAAAAAATAGGGTGAATTACATACCGGTGTAGACCGGGCCTTCGCCACCCTGTGGGGCGACCCACACGATGTTTTGTGTGGGGTCTTTGATATCGCACGTTTTGCAATGCACGCAGTTCTGCGCGTTGATTTGTAGCTTGTCGGCGCCCTGATCATCTTTAATATATTCGTACACGCCCGCTGGGCAGTAGCGCGATTCTGGCCCACCGTATTTTGCAAGGTTGACCGCTACAGGCACGGAGGCGTCTTTGAGTGTCAGATGAATCGGCTGATTCTCTTCGTGGTTGGTGTTGGAGATGAACACCGAGCTCAAACGATCGAACGTCAACACACCATCAGGTTTTGGGTACTCGATGCGAGGGCACTGATCAGCAGGTTGCAGGCACTCGTGGTCGCGCTTGGTGCGATGGATCGTCCAGGGCATATTGCCTTTCAGCAACCACTGCTCGATCCCCGTCATCACAGTACCCACTGCACGGCCTTTTTTAAACCACTGCTTAAAGTTGCGCGCCTTGTTTAGTTCAGCATGCAGCCATGAAGACTCAAAGGCGGCTGGGTAGGCTGGCAGTTCGTCGTGGCTGCGCTCTGCAAGCAGCGCATCAAAGGCGGCTTGCGCAACCATCATGCCTGACTTGATCGCTGCATGACTGCCCTTGATGCGGGACGCGTTCAGGAAACCCGCTTCGCAACCGACTAACGCACCGCCTGGGAAAATGAGTTTTGGTAAGGACAGTAATCCGCCCGCCGTAATGGCGCGCGCACCATAGGCCAAGCGTTTGCCACCTTCGAAGGTGCCCCGAATCGCAGGGTGCGTCTTGTAGCGTTGGAATTCCTCAAAAGGAGAGATCCACGGGTTGGCGTAATCCAAGCCCACCACCATGCCCACCGCAACCTGATTATTGTTCAGATGGTACAAAAACGATCCGCCGTAGGTGTCGGAGTCGAGCGGCCAGCCGGCGGTGTGCACGACCAGACCAGGCTTAGACTTGGCTGGATCGATTTCCCAAAGTTCTTTGATGCCAATGCCGTACGCTTGGGGGTCACGCCCCTCGTCAAGCTTGAACTTCGCAATGAGTTCGCGACCTAGCTGTCCGCGTGCACCTTCGGCA